>JBDGYW010000167.1:0-12277 GCA_039588935.1 Gemmatimonadota bacterium
TCCTCATCAGGAACCGCTGGGCTGGCCATCGCATGCGTAGCTTGCTCCTCCCGCCTGCGAACCGTCGGAGGTACGCGTTTCTTCTTCTTCGAACCGCCAATCAGTCCGAAAAGAATGAACAGGACGATGAATATGAGTTGGCCGAGATCGTCCACAGACTACCGCTCCTTCGTCTCTTCGTCAGACGCAATGCTGCGGCGCATCGCGGTGTCGCTCTCGATGTTCCTGTAGCGCTGATAGTCCATAACACCGAGACGGCCACTCCGAAACGCCTCTGCCATTGCAAGAGGAACCTCAGCCTCGGCCTCAACAACCCTCGCTCGCATCTCCTGAGTGCGCGCGCTCATCTCCTGCTCTTCCGCCACCGCCATAGCACGGCGCTTCTCGGCTTGAGCCTGCGCAATCCGCTTATCGGCCTCGGCCTGGTCGGTCTGGAGTTCGGCGCCGATGTTCTTTCCGACATCGACATCAGCAATGTCAATCGAGAGAATCTCGTAGGCAGTTCCTGCATCCAATCCCTTCGATAGCACCGTCTTCGAAATCGCATCCGGGTTCTCCAGGACGGCCTTGTGACTCTCAGACGAACCGATCGTAGAAACGATGCCCTCACCGACTCTCGCCAAGATCGTCTCTTCCCCAGCACCACCGACCAATCGATTGATGTTCGCCCGCACCGTCACACGCGCGATGGCAATCAACTGAATGCCGTCCTTCGCCATCGCGGCCACCTTGGGTGTCTGTATCACTTTGGGATTCACGGATACCTGGACCGCTTCGTGCACATCCCGTCCGGCGAGATCGATCGCGGCGGCTTTCTGGAACGGAAGCTCGATACCAGCCTTGTCCGCGGATATGAGCGCCCTCACCACGCGATCTACGCTGCCGCCGGCCAGGTAGTGAGCCTCCAGTTCATTTGTAAACAGCGCGATGCCCGCCTTTGTCGCGGCGATCAGCGGGCGGACCACGTTGGGCGGACTCACCTTCCGGAGTCGCATGCCAATCAAGCTTCCCAACCCCAGGCGGACACCCGAAAAACGCGCTTCGATGAACAGGCGTACCGGTATGAATGAGGCAATTGCGGCGACGATGACTATGGCCAGAATGAACGCCACTACACCTACCCCAAGGGTCAGATTTTCCATGAAACAATCCCTTTCTTGCTGAGCCTCTAAGCGACCGGCTTATCGTCAACCGGCTCGACTACGTGCCGGTACCCTTCCGATTGAATTACTCTCACACTGCTCCCTTTAGCCACAAACCCAACATCGGACACCACGTCCAAACGTTCGTCACCTAGTTGAGCCGTTCCTGCAGGTCGCAAATCGGTGACCGCGATGCCCACGACTCCGACCAGGTCCTCACGGATTGGCTCGGCTATGTACCCGGCCGAGCGATCGGTAGCAGCCTGGAGAAATATTCCGCGTCCGCTTGCACTGGTCGGCAGGTACTTCAGCAACACAGTCAGGACGACGGCGACGATACTCGCTGAAACAACAAGGATCCCAGACGCTCTCGCCATGTCACCCCAGGTGGGAATCGCTCCTAACAATGCCATGAAGGTGGCCACTCCAATGCAGGTTATTGCCACGATTCCGGCCAGGCCAAAGCCGGGCACCACGAAAATCTCTATCCCCATCGCCACCATGCCGACGCCGAGAAGTATTATCTCCTCCCAACCTGCGAGTCCGACTATCAAATGGCTGCCAAAGAAGGCCGCGAGCGCAATCACGCCGGCAAGGCCCGCGAGTCCGAACGACGGCGTCTTGATCTCGATTATCAGCCCCAGAGTCCCCAGTGAGAGCAAGATTGGGGCAACCATCGGATTCGAGAGGAATCGGACCAGCCCTTCCGCCCAGTTCACAGACACCGTCGCGACGTTGGCGGCGTCCATCCCAACCTGTGTGAGCAGGTCGTTGAGATCGGCAGCTTCACCCTGAGCTACTCCGAGGTCGATTGCCTCTTGGCCCGTGAGGGTGAGCAACTTCCCAGCCTCAACAACACCTTCGATCTCAATCTCCTCGTCGACCATTGCTTCTGCAATTCGCGGATCGAGTCCACGTCGCTCAGCCAGCGCCCGAAACTCACCCCTCATTGCGGAGACCATCTTCTCAGAGGCCTTTTCCCCCGCTCCGATTACCGGCGTTGCTGCACCGATGGACGATCCAGGAGTCATGAAGATCGAATCGGCCGAGAGGGCGATCATCGCGCCGGCACTCCAGGCATTGTGGCTCACAAGTGCGTAGACCGGAATCTGACTAGCCGCAACGGCAGTGACTATCTTCTGAGCCGCGTCCACACGCCCGCCAAACGTGTCGATGTCGAGAACGATCGCCGGAGCCCCGGCTTCATTCGCCTCTCGAACACCACGGCGTATGTAGGGCGCTAGCCCCAACTCGATTGTACCGGTTACTACGATCCGACGTACCGGTTCTCTTTGTGCCGATGCCGGGGCAGCTTGTGCGGCAACGCAGGCAGCGGCCACGACAATTGGCCATCGCATCAGTGCGTCTCCCTCAGTATGAGTAACATCGCTTAGACACAAGGTAGGATAACTTCGATACCGGCGGAAGATGGGAAAGCGCAATACCACAGTGCGCTGTAGTCATGATTACATTGTGGAACGGTGGTGTTGCGGTGAAAGCCGTTAGGTACTAAGCTACTACACACGAAAAGACTGCGGCGTGCTGAGCCGGGCTAGCGTGGTCCCGCTCGTCCCCTCCCGACGAGTTAACTTGCTGGGCAGCAAGGCGCTCAACGCACCGCAGTTTTTTCTTGTCTTTTAGCGTCATACAGCAATTTCCGCACCACCGTTGTCAACATGACGTAACTCGTTGCTATGAAACAACCTAAGTCAAGGGCCACTCTTGCCATGTCCGAAAAAGTGACCGGAAACGCGCCACCGTGTTCCCAATTTCGGACACCCGGTTCTGGCTGACAGACGAGCTGTTGGGATTCCCGACACCAGGGTCGGTGCAACCCTCGATTGCCGTCATTCTCATTCACTCGTGTCCATCCTCTCACATTTTCCTAACGCAGCGATCACAGCCCGAACACTTGTCTAGCCGTTCGCCGAGATAAGAGAGCAAGAGGCGTCGCCTACACCGACGGGTGTGTGCGTAACCACGCATTGTTTTCAACCCACGTCTCTGTGCCTCCCAGTGATACGTCACCGCATCACCTCCAGGTCGTGTTCCCGATGCACCAGCCATACGTGCTGCAAGCACCAGGTCTCCTTTCGTCCACAGCATCTCACATCGAGACGGCTCACCGTCTCTGCCGGCTCGGCCGGCCTCCTGGAAGTAAGCCTCGGGACGCGCAGGGACGCCTAGATGTATCACTAACCTGACGTCCGGTTTGTCGATGCCCATCCCGAACGCGTTAGTTGCCACCATGACTCTGATCCGACCATCCACGAACCTCGTCAACAGAGCACGCCTCGCTGAGGCGGGTAAGCCTGCGTGGTACGGGGCCGCTTCGAACCCCCAGCGCCTGAATATGGAAGCCACGCCATCGGTTCGGTCACGGGTTGGAACATAGATGATTGCCGTACCTTTGCCCGACCGCACTAGCCTGGCCGCCTCCCGCACCCGATCACTTTCCTTCTTGAAGTGCCTAGCCGAGAAGAAGAGGTTGGGGCGGTCAAACGTCTGGGTCACATTCACGGGTCGCCGCAATTCAAGCACCCGGACTATGTCTGAGCGGGTGGCGGGTGTGGCGGTCGCGGTCACCGCCATCGTGGGAGGGCGACCTGCCGCTCGCCTGAACGCACCAAGCGCGCGGAAATGCGGACGAAAATCGTGTCCCCATTCGCTTATGCAATGAGCCTCGTCAATCGCCAAAAACGGAATGTTCAACCGGGGGTTGACGGCTGCCAGCCGTTTCAGTCGTTCTGGGGCAACGTACAGGATCTTGAGGCAACCACTTCCGATCGCTTCGCGCACGACACGCTGTGCCTCCGGACGCTGGGTACTACTGAGGTAAGCTGCTGCGACTCCCCGCCTCTTCAGTGCCCCAACCTGATCCTGCATGAGAGAGATGAGGGGCGATACAACCACAGTCAGACCTTGGAGCACCAGCGCAGGAACCTGGAAGCAGAGTGATTTTCCCCCACCGGTGGGCAACACGGCTAAGCAGTCACGCCCCTTCAGCGCGGCCAGAATTGTCTTGCGTTGATGATAGCGGAAGTCAGGGTACCGCCAAACGGATTCGAGGATTGCTCTCGCTTCCGCCAGGCCCGCCGTTCCCTTGCACGCAATAGGGGATTCCGAATGAAGTTGCGCGAACCGGGGCCGGCGTTCCCTGATATCCTCGATCGTTTGACGTGTCGGCCTTGAGACCATAAGAAGGGCACACCCTGCTGGGTTCGCACCAATATCGCGTACGCCGCAGTGGTGACTTGCACCGTTCCGATGCATCAAGTGATAAAATGCCGCAGGCCAAGAATGTGGCCTCGTGCAACGCGGAGTGCCCGACGATCACTCCAAGCGCTGAGTCGCAGAGTCGGGTCTGGCCTCGAACAGAACCTCACGTCCGCTTCCCAACACCCTCAAGACTTCGCTACCCTCTTCCTTGAAGCCATAGAGTTGTTCGTTGCGACGCGTCGGACCGCCAACAGAGGGGCGCTCGATCCTGACGATTGGCATGTGGATCAGCCAACGCTGCACAAACCACGTCCCGTTCTCGAGCCGTTCGAACTGAACCTCAGCCCTGGCATGGCGCCTCCGGAGATGGGATCGGAGATCTGTGTACTGCAGCTCAAGCCGACGCAGTTCAGCGGTCTCCTCATCGAGCCACAATGTTCCTTGCACGTCCGGCACGTCTCTGCCACGCGTGGGCTCAAAAGCCAAGCCTACGAGCCCCTCTACGTCGCCATCTCTCTCGAGCTTGAAGCAATGGTGTTGCAGAAAGGCTTCCGAGAAGAAAACTTCAGCGTCGGGGGCATAGTATTCAGAACTATCCTCTATCTCGCCTCGTTCGATTGCGTAGCCAACCTCATGCAGCTGGTTTGCGTCAGGATTCCTAAACGGCATCACCCGCGCCCGCCGTATCGTGGCGGACTGCTCGTGGTTGAGACGACCATTATCTTCGAAGATCCGATTGAAGTACCTGATCTCATATGTGAAGACCTGTCTGGATTCGCCCCACGCTACCCCGGTGAGCGCCTTCCTCGCTTCCTCCCACACGGTGGCCGTCTCCAGGCCCTGTTCTCCGACGACTCGGCACCTCTTCGAATCGCCGCTGACCGTGAGTGTGTCCAAGCGCACAACCACGGGATCCACCAACAGCTCGAGCGCGTGATCTTCATCGACCGCCAACACGAATTGACCAGACAGTCCGGCCCGAAACCCGATTCTTTCGGAACGGAGCTGGTAGGTGCCTGCCATAGGGGCTGCAAGCGAGAAATGGCCCTGCGCATCGGTTAGAACTCTTTCCAACTCGTAGCCTGTTTCGTCAAGCAGTACGATGAACGCGCGATCGATAGGCACATGCGCCAGACCGTCAACGAGACGCCCGGACACTGTCTGTGCCGACAGCGGCTGCGTGGCCACACTAACAACCAAAGCCAAAGAGAAAACCTTCTTGCCGAGCGACATCGAGACCTCCTGAAGTCCCTCCAGTATACATGGATGAACTCGCCATCCGCTAACACCACCACAGGCGGGTGGCCAGGCTTCGGGCACGACGGATGGCGACGAAGGCGTGTCGGATCAACCTGTATTCTGCACTTCGGGCTCCGCGCAGAGGCCCACAGTCACGTCGAACTGAGCCGTACTTTGTGTTGCTTGGACGAACACTGCACTACTACGTCGAGTCGAAACCTCTGTTGCTTCATCCGTTCAGCGGGCAGGCGGGAGGAACTCCGGGGGGATCGGGTTGTCAGGGCGTTCGCTGTCGAAGATCCAGGCCGTGATCCACCATCGCTCACCGTCGAAATACAGCTGGATACTGTTGATCCCCCGCCCTTGAATGGGACCGTCTGCATGATCGTACCACGCGTATGTACTCCAAACATGCGCGACGTTGCCGAACCGTTGCGTTACACGGAATATCTCATGTTCCCAGAAGGCCGGATTCCCGGCCGCACTCGTGCCATCATGATACTCCGCCAGGGTCATATTCCGGATCGTGGGATTGCCATCTTCATCGACACCCGTGACAATTGCGCGTGCGTCCGGGTGGTGGAGGGTCGCGTCCCGTTCCGTTTCCCTGGCCACGCCGACTGCACCTGAAACCACCTCATAGTACGCACTGATGATTCCGTCGAGCGTCGACACGTCTTCGGGTCGTGGTTGATACGTTTGCTGCTGTGCAAGCAGCAGTGAAGGCAGCGTCGCCACTGCCATGATTGCCACGAGGGACATCACGATATTCCGGGTCATGCAGTTTGCCTCATCCGTTGGTGCTTGATTGGAAACAGATTCGATTCCTGTCTCGGTGCGTCACTCAGCAGCACGAACCCTCATTGCTAACCACACTCCCACGGTAGCGCAGTACACGCTATCATCAATCACAATGAAACCGTCATCCACCGCGAGTGGCAAGCAGGCATTCCGTCGAATGGTGTTCGTCGCATATTTGGCCACTGTGCTAGGTGCCACGCTCGCTCCACTCTCCGGTGGAGCATATGATGTAGTCTCAGGACTCGACAAACTAGTCCACGTTGCCCTCTTCGGTGGTGTTGCATTGCTCCTTTGCTGGAACCTCAGCTCTTTGACCCTGCACTCAGCAACGGCCGTGTTTGCAGTCACCACAACGTTTGCCGCGGTAATCGAACTGGTACAAGGTAGGCTGTGGTATCGAAGTGGGGATTTTTGGGATCTGTTTGCTGGCGCCCTTGGGGCACTGATCGGCGTCGGTCTTGGTTGGGCTTTTGCGCGCCTTCGTGTTCGCTTTCCGGGGAATCCTGGCTAGGCTCGCATCCGGCTCATTTGCCCCAATCGTCGGGAATCCTGACTGCCGTAACCAGTCCGCGCGCACATTCGTTTCCCCCCCCGAACAGAGAGATCGCCACTACGACTTTCCTGCCCTTGATCTCTTGCACCCGCGACCTCAACTCGAGGACACCATCGATAGGCGTGGGCCTTAGGTACTCCACGTTCAGCGACGCGGTCACATAACGCAACCGCGGTTCGGTGTCCATACCCCGTCCTTCTTGACGATATCCCGCGGCGGCTGCAGTGCCGGTACCGTGACAGTCAATCAGCGAAGCAATCAGGCCGCCATAGACATACCCGGGAATCGCAGTGTGAAAGTGCTTGGGTTGGAAACTGGCCACAGCCTCATCCCCCTCCCAGCGACTCTGAACGCGCAGGCCATGCTCGTTCAGTTGGCCACAGCCGTAGCAGTGGTTCATGTCATCGTCGTAATAGTCCTGAAAGCACTTGTCTTCACCAATGGTCATTGTGCAAACCTCTTGGTCGTTGCTCTTTGCTCAATACACTGCCAAGTCACGCCCCGAAACCACAGATCCATCGTAGCGAGATGCGATCTCCAGGACCAAGTCCTCATCAGTAGCACCCCAGAAGAGCTGGTGATACAACACGAGAAGGGCCGGCCGCGCCCTCGCCGCTAGGTCGGCCAGCTGTGCGGTCGACGTGTGAGAATCGGCATGATAGCGTTGCCATACTGGATCACGCCGTTCGAATCCGGCTTGTGAATACACCTCATGCACCATCACGTCGCAGCCATTGCAGGCCTCTATGATCGCGTCGCTTGGTGTCGCATCGCCAGAGATTACAACCACCCGATCGCCGGACTCAAACTTGAAGCCGAACGCGTGCTGCCAGCTCCCGTGGTGTACGGGAATTGCCGTCACTTTCACATTCTCATCTTCGAACGCCAGTCCGGACCCGATCTCATGTACTTCAACCCGAAACCCATGTTCGTTCGCCGGCTCGAGGCCATCTAACCGAACATTAATGTCTTCCTCGTATGCAGCCAGAAGGTGCTCGACCATTCCCTGAGACCCACTGGGTCCATACAACTGAAGCGGCGCATCTCGTTCCAGGACCCACGGCGTGAACATGGCATCTGGCAATCCCACGGTATGGTCGGAGTGCAAATGCGTTAGAAATAGGTGCCTCAAGTTGTCCACGGCGAGTGGGGTGACACCAGCCAAAGCGGCAGCAGCCGCTTGCCGTACAACGCCAGGGCCGGCGTCCACGAGATAGGGAGTACCATTCACCAGTACCGCCACAGCGGGACCAGAGCGCTCAGGATCGGCATTGGGCGTGCCCGTCCCTAGGAGGACAACATGAGTGCCCACCGAATAATCGACTACGGTTGGACTGCGGTCGTCTTCCACCGCCGGAGCACACGCAATGAGCGTGATAGAGAAGACAAGCAACATAGGGTACATCGTCATTGCGGAAGTGCCTAGTTGCTCGTACCAGACGGTATGGTCCCAGCTTCCGCCGTAAATGAACCGGTCAAGGTCAGATTGCGGGCGTCGCGTACTTGAGGGCCGACCGCGATCTGCATGGTCGCTGAAAAGTCAAAGCTGCCAACGACCCGTTCCGAACTTGCCGAGGTAACGGTGAGCGTCCCGGATACAGAGCTGAACACACCCAATGTGCCGTCGTGACGCCCGATCATGTACGCCCCAACAATGTCGTCGGCCTCCAGCGCGTCGCTGGCAGCGTCCAGAATGGTGTGTGTTCCCACCGCAATGGGTGCTCCGCTGGCCTCGCGAGAGATGGCGATCATGTCGTAGTCCAGACCTAGAAAGACCCCGTCCGTGAGAAAGATCATCCATCGATCCACCCCACCTTCGCTCGCAACCCCAAAGATGGCATCGCCGGAGACCGACAAATCCAAGTCGCCACCGATCGTGGCGGTGAAACCTGCGTCCCCTGGACCTGTTGAGTCACTGCACCCAAACGCCAAGAAACAGACGGTCGCGAGAACGGTGATCGCCTTCGGATTTCGCACGCGAGACCTACCTCACTTTCTTGAGGAACTTCCCAACTGCTTCCTTGAAATCGGGTGTCGCTCTGGCTACGGCATTGACCTTTGCGCCAAGAGCGATTCCCTCCTCGAAACTCCGCCCATCCAATTCATATAACTGCCGTTTGATCAACGCCATCGCTGACGCACTCGAAGTGACAAGGGAATCGAGCACGGCGTCGACCGCGTCGTCGAAGCCGTCCGCAGGCAACACCCGTGACACCAGACCGATATGTGCTGCTTCCGAGGCCGACAACAACCTACCGGTTCCCACGAGATCAAACGCCACCTTCTCGCCCATTGTCCGCCGGAGCATCGCCATAACCATTGCCGGGACAAATCCCCGCCTCACCTCAGGATATCCAAACAATGCTTCTTCGTGAGCGAGCACAATGTCGCAAGCGATGGCAAACCCGCAACCGCCGGCAAGAGCCCGCCCCGTCACAACAGCAACGACAACTTTGGGGACGTTGCGGATCTTGATGAACACGTCACCCAAGCGTCGCGCCTGAGCCGTATTCTCATCAGCTGACAGATCCACCGAAGCCAACAGTTCCGCCAGATCTGCGCCAGCACAAAAATCCTTACCAGCACCTCTCATTGCCACCGCGCGAACGTCAGAATCCATCTCAGCACGCTCAAGCGCCTCGTGAACCGCGCTCACTGTCTCGGAATCGAGAGCGTTACGCTTATCCGGACGGTTGAGGGTCAGCCACAAAACACCATTCGTCAGTTCGGCAATCAATTTGCTCGACGGCATCTATCGTTCGCTTTCCGTGGGCATCGCAACTCCCCGCCTGATCGAAGGCGGACCAACCGGAAGCCGTGCAACCACCTCTACGAGGGGCAGGAGATCGTGACGAGTGCTATGCCATACCTGTGTCAATTCGAAATCAACGTGTTGTGCAGCGGATGGTTCCAGCACAACACCCGCTCTTTCGCTTCCATCAGCAAGCGCGAGACTCAACGCATCCGGTAGGAGGAAGACAACCTCGAGTTCCGCCACCCATCTGGTTCGAACGTCGCCACGAGCAAACGCCGGTAGCAGTTCTACGTTCCAGTCACCGTAGTGTTCCAGCGATGCGAGGTCGATTATCTGTCGAGCGCCGGAGTATATCAATGGCCCGTCGCTCACTCGCGCCCCGGTGCTGTCGGACACGGTGACACCAAAGCCTGTGATTCGATTCCAGGAAGATGTTGGCAGGGAGACCTTGAGCTGCTTCGATCCCGATCCCTCGACGGACAGATTGGAGGTGGCACCAAGCAACTCTGCCGATACTATGGCGCGAACTCTGTTATGGCCGAGGTTGCGTAGGGTGGCCACAGCTCCGGCCTGTATGGATTCGACCGCGACGTCGGGAACAGCGACCTCAAGCCAGTAAGCCACCTCATCCGTTTGCGGCGCCAGCACAACAGCCTCGTAGACGCCCGGCACCAATTCGTCTGCGGCAGCCATGATGGCAACCGAAGACGTCCGGTGCCCACCAACCGTCCTCTCAGCGCGGCCACGGAAGGGCCGCCCATCCGGTTCAAACAGATAGAGTGTTGCCTTGGATGACGGATCCGCCAACCCAACGGCCACTTCGAGCCCCCCTGCATCATCGGGCACATCAAAGAAGTGTCGATGCGTTGATCCCGGGCCCAACTTGTACCTGTAACCGTGGGGTGATAACCCGTGCGGCACCACAACCGTGTTCAGCAATTCGAACAACGCACCAGCGGACGTGTCTGTGGCAGAACGAGCAGTAACGGTACCGACATACAGACCTGGGTTCCGAAGGTTGGACGGAACGTATGTGAGTTCGATCGTCACCGGTCCACCGCGTGGTTCTACGACGCTAGGCGTCCGGATCCAATCCACGTTCGTCTGCAATAGCAGACGCGCGGCCGGCTGTCCGCCAACAGATTGAACGAGGAACCGCTGCACGGTGTCAGCTGCCGATGCGAAGCCTGACCGTCGATATGCAGCCGAGCCGTGTTGCTGCTCATCCCCTGCCGGCAAGGCTCGGACGGAGTATATGCCGGCCTGGTGTCCCGCCATCAACCAGTTGAACGCGGCCCTCAGGTCAGGTACTCCTGCCCCTACGTCCAACTCCGTGACACCTTGTGGCTGTACGGCCGTGTTCTTCAACGCCCGCGCAATGTCAACTGCCCGCACCGCCCCGTTCCGTGCGCGAACCGCTGACAGTAGGAGGGCAGCCGCTCCAGCAACTTGAGGTGCCGCCTGACTGGTGCCCTCGAGCACCTCTTTGCCCGAAAGCCATGGTGGCACGATCGAGAAGGCCTTCCCCGGCGCGCACAGGTCCGGCTTGGCAACTTCTCCTCCCCGGGCACTCCACGATGAAACCACGTTCAGGGCGTCCAGGACACCCGGACCTGGGCTGTGGGCAAACACCGAGGGGGAGAGCGCACAAACTGACAGCGCCTGTTGGGCTGATCCTGGGAAACCTACACTGGAAATACCCGGTCCCTGGTTTCCCGCCGAAACTACAAACAAAACGTTCGGATTCGTGAACGTGAATTCATTAATCAGCGAATCGATCAATGCACCGCCTTCTTGCTCGTTCCCAATCCCATGACTCATGTTGATCACTAGCGACAGATTGTGCCGGTCGGCAAAAGTGACCGCGAAATTCATGGCCTTCACAACACTGCCGCCAGCCGTGATCCCGCCTCGCGAGTTGTCGGCGATCTTGAGTCCAAGTAACTGTGCACCCGGGGCGACACCGTTGAAGCCATCCACGTCGAAGAGGTCATGTCCCGCAGCAATACCTGCGACGTGCGTCCCATGACCCGAGTTGTCGAAACAGAGATCGAGGACGGGGTCGGCCCCATCCAGGCCGAAGTTCACTGCTATTGATAGAGGGCTGGGGCCATTGTTGTTGCTCGCGCTCACATACGAAAAGGTCTCTCGAGCCACCGCATAGTCACGCACTAACGCCTCACCATCGAGAGAACGATCACCGTCCGTGTCAGTGACGACCGCCCATCCGTCCCGACGGCGTACGGCAATCATAGGGAATTCATCCGACAGTTGCCCGTTGCCGTTTACGTCAGCTGCCTCGGAAGAGCCTAGTTCCCTCTCCCTGAGCACTCCGACAAAATAAGGAGGCCCTGCAAGGCTGTTCAGACGACGCATGCCCGTAAGAATCTGCCCAGCCACAATAGCGGTATCACCGCGAACCACGTGTAGCTGCTCGAGTGATATTCGACCTTCACCAGAGAAATCGCGGAGATCCAGTAACTTCGGGGCGCCTGTAGTCGTGTGGGCCAGGCCGTCCACACCCGGATCGATGCCGTTGTCGAGAATGGCGATGACGACTCCCCTCCC
>JBDGYW010000168.1:0-10097 GCA_039588935.1 Gemmatimonadota bacterium
TGCGCAACCGTCTCATCGGCGATAGGCTCGATACTGGTGGCGCCGCGCACGCTACAGGCACTGGCAGCCGACAAGATCACGCCGTTCAAGAAGATCAACAGCGCTCTGGCGGCCGGAGTCGGTGAGGCGAACGAGCCACGTACCGCAACGATCGTGACCATCTTCCTCGCGCTAGTCATGGTCGGCACAGGCAACGTGGACATTGTTGCCCGGATCATCTCGATGTTCTTCATGGTTACGTACGGCGCGCTCTGCAGCATCAGCTTCCTGGAGCACTTCTCGGCGCGTCCCTCGTACCGACCGAGCTTCAGGTCGAAGTGGTATCTGAGTTTACTCGGCGCCGTGAGCTGCCTGCTTCTGATGTTCCAGATGGACATGCTCTTCGCGTTGCTCGCCATAGCCATCATGTTGGGCATCTACCAAGGACTCAAGAAGGTGCACGGCTCGGACGATGTCGCCGCGTTGTTCCAGAGCGTGATGACGCAGGTGTCCCGGCGTTTTCAGGTGAAGCTGCAGTCAGGGGGAACAGGCCAGCGACGTGATGCATGGCGGCCCAGCTTGATAATGGTCAACGGGCGCACCTTCGATCGAATGGCTCCGCTTCAACTCCTCACGTGGATGTGCCACCGATACGGAGTTGGAACGTACATCCACTACATCAAGGGTCATTTGAACGGCGACACGTTCAAGCAAAGCAGACGAGAACTGACGCGGCTGCTAAAGGTCGTGCGTCAGAGACACAGCGCCATCTACGTCGACACGCTGATCTCTCCTTCAATGCGTTCGGCCCTCGGACAGGCTGTTCAGCTCCCTGGAGTGGCGGGAACCGAGAACAACTGCATGATGACCGAGTTCACCAATGACGACCCACCGGAAGTGCTCGACGAGATCGAGGAAGCGTGCCTGTTGGCTAGTGCGGCTCGCGTCAGTAGCCTAGTGCTCAGACACGGCGACAGGTTCTTCGGACAGCGCTCCTCGATACACGTGTGGCTCACCTGGCACGATCTCGGAAATGCCAATCTCATGATTTTGTTGTCGTATATCTTGCTCGGCCACAAGGACTGGAAGAAGGGTGAGATCCGAATTTTTGCCGCGGCGCCTCACGAGGATGCGCAGGAAGAACGAGCGCGTCTGAACGAGATGATCACGTCCGGGCGGCTCCCTGTGCCAAAACACAACGTGCGGGTCATCCCCACAGACGAACGCACCGACTTCGAATCGTTGGTGGAGCGTCGCTCGTCAGACGCCGACCTAGTGATACTCGGCTTCACCGAAGATCGGCTCATCGATAGGGGAATGGACCTCCTGACGCGTTACCCGACCTTGCAGGACACGCTGTTCGTTTCGGCGCAGGAGCGCGTTTCGATCGAGTGAGCGTTCGGGCCATCGCGTCCAGCACGGAAGGCCTGTTTTCCCCGTAAGGAAATGGGTTCATCATCCTGCGGAATCGTGCGCATGCGCCTATCTTCCAGTGGCTACGAACAAGACTCCCCAGGAGGACTCCATGCGTATCCGGCACTTTGCCCTTGACAGTATCATGACCGCGTGCGCGCGTCTGCCATTCATCTTCGCCGCCTTTGCGGTTCTCCTACCGCTCGTTCAATCTCCCCTTGAGAGCCAGGAAATCGCGGATCGATTCCTCTGGCTGGAAGAGGTTGAGGGGGAACGAGCAATGGAATGGGTTCTGGCTCAAAACGAGCTGGCCAGAGCTGAACTGCGGGCCGTGCCGGCGTACCAGAGTCTGTTCGACAACACTCTGGCGATCCTGACCTCCACGGCTCGGATCGCGTACCCCTCCATCCACGGGGACATGCTCTACAACTTCTGGACCGATACCAACAACCCCAGGGGCGTATACCGCCGCACGACATGGGACTCCTACCTAAGCGGCAATCCGACGTGGGAGGTCGTACTCGACATGGATGCCCTCGTGGCCGAAGAGGGTACTCCCTGGGCCTTCAGAGGAGTCAATTGCCTCCTCCCCGAAGAACGGATTTGCCTGGTCAGCCTCTCACCGGGCGGCTCCGATGCCGTGGAGGTCCGGGAGTTCGACCTCACCACGAAAGAATTCGTGGAGGGTGGATTCCTGGTTCCGGTCTCGAAGAACTCCACCGCCTGGGTGGATGAGAACAACATCCTCGTGAGCCACAACCTGGAAGAGAACTACGTGACGACCTCCGGGTACTCCCGCGCGGCGCGACGCTGGGAGCGGGGTACGTCACTCGAGAACGCCCCGATCATCGCCGAAGCCGGCGAGAACGACATGGCCGTATTCGTGGCGACACAGGAGACCTCAGATGGGCAACTGACCGTCGTTGCCCGTCTCATCACGATCTTCGAGACCGAACTCCAATTCCTGGAGAATGGTGAGCTGGTGATGGTTGATGTCCCCTCCGACGCGCAAATGACTCTGATGGGGGATCAGCTGGTCCTCCAGCTGGTGTCCGACTGGACCGTAGGCGGCCGGACCTTCAATGAAGGCTCGGTAGTGAGCGCGAACCTGGACGCATACCTGGCCGGCGAGCGGAATGTAGAACTGGTGGTTGCCCCGGACGAGAGATCCACAATCAACGGTATCTCAGCCACCAAGGACTACCTGCTTGTAAACCAGCTCACCGAGGTTCAGGGGCAGCTTTTCCGCTACTGGCGGGATGGAGAGCGCTGGACCAGCGAAGTCATCGGGACACCTGCCATGGGCGCGGTAGGCATCCGTTCCTTGTCGGTGCACCACAACAGGTTCTTCTTCACCTACAATTCGTTCACTCAGCCGACGACTCTGTACCTGGCAAAAGAAGACGGAACGATTCGGGAGGTGCGGAGCCTGCCGGATCAGTTCTCGGCCGAGGGATTGGTTGTGGAACAGCATCAAGCCACTTCAGCGGACGGTACCCGGGTCCCCTACTTCGTGGTCCGGCCAGGCAACGCACCAATGGACGGAACCAACCCGACGCTCATGACCGCCTACGGCGGCTTCCAGATATCCTCCACTCCCTCATACCTAGGGGCAATTGGCAAGGGATGGGTCGAGGATGGCGGAGTGTACGTTTTGGCCAACATCCGCGGGGGAGGTGAGTTCGGACCCGCCTGGTGGAAGGCTGCCCTGAAGGAGAACCGCCAGCGGGCCTATGACGATTTCATCGCCGTGGGTGAGGATCTCGTAAGCCGGGGGATCACGTCACCCGAGCACCTGGGCATAATGGGGGCAAGCAACGGCGGATTGCTGGTTGGGGCGGCGATGACCCAGCGACCCGACCTGTTCAATGCTGTGGTGGTACAGGTCCCGCTTCTGGACATGAAGCGTTACCACGTTCTGCTGGCTGGAGCGAGCTGGATGGCCGAGTATGGCAATCCGGACATCCCCGAGGAGTGGGCGTACATCAGCGAGTACTCGCCATACCAAAACGTTCGGGACAATGTGGATTATCCCCGCCCCTTCATCTTCACCACCACCAGGGACGACCGAGTGCACCCCGGGCACGCTCGGAAGATGACTGCTCTAATGCTGAGCCAGGAGCACGATGTCCTCTATTTCGAGAACGTGGAAGGCGGTCACGGTGCCGGGGTAACGCCGGAGCAGCGAGCCGAGTCCATGGCGCTGTTTTTGGCCTATCTGCGTCTGCAGTTGTGGCCCGGTCCAACGAGTTGATCTATTCCGGCCGGTAACCGGTCGCAAACAAAATGCGCGGGTAAGCCCGACCGACGAGCACACCGGTCTCGGCGGAGAGGTACAGCGCGTTTCGATCGCTTGACGGCAGGGCCCACAGGCGCGGAGAGCAATTGCGGATTCTCTCCGGTGAGCTACTAGAATCGATAGGCGAGTCCAAACATCAGAACCGGTTCCCACTTCGGCTGCGCTATCGCCGCATCGGCATCGCTGTAGGTGTAGTCCTCGCGAGGATTGATGTCCTCCCCATCGGGGCTGTAGGATGTGTCGTGCCCCGATAGCGTACCGGCGAAGAAGTGGTCCAGGCCTCCGTTGATCACGAAGTCGACACGCGAACTCACGGCGAAGTAGCTCTCGAGTCCCGCACCGAGGCCCCACTGGCTGCTGGTGACGTCGAAGTCCTCATTGCCTCCCACGAACCGGAAGTTGCCCGTGAAGCTAGCGTGTCGGACACCGCCATACACGTAGGTTCTCGGAAGTGCGAACAGGCTCGCCGACACCAGGAAGTCCAGCTTGACATCCCAGCTACGGCCCTTCTTCTCGGGATCTCCGTTTGTGTTGTTGTTGATGAATATGCGCCGCGCGTCCCACGCACTGCCCGGCTGAACGGCGGTACGGGAGATTCCGAGCCGCACGGCAAGCGGGAAGCCCTGTGCAAAATCGCTCAGCATGCCATATGCCTCGATGCCAGCGCCGTCGCGGTAACCCGCTCTAAGACCAACCAAAACCCATGGATCGCTCGAGCCACCAGAACCAGGCGCCTGAGCACGCACCGAATTACTCAGCAGAAGAAGCGTCCCGAATACAAGGCCAAGTGTGCGTGATTTCATGACGTTGTCTCTGACCTGCAGTTGTGAGACGACTTGAGCCGCCGGTTGGTGAACAACGCTGGTCTGTTCGAGTGAGTGGTTTACCACAACAGATACCTCCGCACGCATTTGGCGCGCGGATAACCGTCTTCGGTACCTGTCATCGATTAAACTTCGGTTGGGTGACGAGTTGCGCTGTGATCTGCGTCACAATGTGGTGAGGGTTCGCAGCCCGCGGTAGAGTATCGAGAAGTTGAGTCGGTTCCCGTCTCGGACTCAGGCGCGCGTTTCGATCGGTTGGGAACGAAGTACCCGTTGGTCACCGCGATCCCGACGGCCTATCCCCCGGTGCGCCCCCGATCCGCGCGATCCTAATACCTCATGGGAATCGTGATACCTGTCTCGCCCTCAAACCGTGACGCACGCTCAATTGCCGGTTTACCAAGGCAAAAGATCTTGTCGATGAGCTGACCTCCACCCGCTCCGACATGGATGATCGATTTGCCGGAGAAATCGTAGAACGTGGTGAGATTGCGGATGAGTGCCTGTACGTCAGTGGCCACCTTCATTCTTCCATAACTAACTTGGAGTACTTCAATCCAGGATCAGCGATCCGTCAGCCATCGAGCACATCACGGACCTTTCGCGCCAGCGCTACGGCCGTGAAGGGCTTTTGCATGAAGTCCACACCATCATCCAACACGCCGTGGTGCGCTATCACGTCATCGGTGTATCCCGACATGAACAGTCCTCTGATCCCTGGCCTCGTCTTCAGAAGCTCTACGTGGAGATCACGCCCATTCATGTTCGGCATCACCACGTCCGTGAGCAGAAGGTGGATCTCGCCGTCATACGCCTTGCTCTGACGGCAGGCGTCACCACCATCTACGGCCTCGATCACCTGGTATCCCTGCCTCTCCAAGACCTTTCTGGCCAGACGCCGGACGACGTCTTCATCCTCAACCAGCAGGACTGTCTCAGTGCCGCGAGGAAGATCGGTGCGGTCGACGCGTTCAACCCGGCACGCCTGCTCGAGAACCCGTGGGAAGCAGACTTCGAACCGGGTTCCCACACCCAGCTCCGAACTCACTCTGACATAACCATTGTGCTGTGCCACGATCCCGTACACGGTGGAAAGGCCGAGCCCCGATCCTCTGCCGTGTCCCTTGGTCGAGAAGAACGGCTCGAAGATTCGTTCGATGGTTGCGTCGTCCATGCCGGCGCCATCGTCGCTGATCACCAGCATCACATAGTCCCTTGGGAGTTCGGCCCCAGCCTCACCCATCGGGACGTATACGTCTTCGCGGTGGATATTCAGTGTCTCGATAACGAGCCTGCCACCTTCTGGCATAGCATCACGGGCGTTGACAGCGAGATTAACCAGGATTTGGTCGATCTGGGCCGGATCTGCTTTGATTCGCCCGACATCAATCCCCGGCCGGAATACCAGGTCGACGTCTTCACCGATTATCCGCCCCAGCATCTTCTGGGAACGCGAGATGACTTCGTCCAACTCGATTACTCTCAGGTCGATTATCTGCTTGCGGGAGAAGGCAAGCAGTTGACCGGTCAGCTCTGCCGCACTGTCGGCAGCTTTGCTGATTTCAGCGATCTCTGGAACGAGTGGATCGTCGTGCGCAAGTGAGGATTCAATGATCTCCGCGTAACCTGTGATCACTGTCAGCAGGTTGTTGAAATCGTGGGCAACACCACCGGCGAGCTGACCGACGGCTTCCATTTTCTGGGCTTGAAGCAGTTGGCCTTCCAGCGCTAACTCCTGTGTTACGTCTCTCTTGACGGCAACGAAGCTAACGATACTGCCTAAGTCATCCCGGATGGGAGAAATGACGGCTTCTTCTTCGTACAGATTCCCGTCCTTTCTCTTATTCGTCAAGCGACCTTTCCAGTTGTCACCACCTTTGATTGTGTCCCACATCGTCCTGTAAAAACTTTCGTCGTGCATGCCGCTCTTCAAGAGCCGCGGGTTGTTGCCGACAGCCTCCAGCCGTGAATAACCGGTGACCTTTTCAAACGACGGGTTCACGTATTGGATAGTCCCATCCGTATCGGTGATGACGATCAGTTCCGCTGCCTGCTCCACGGCTGTCCAGAGGCGAAAACGCTCTTCATCGGCGCGTTTGCGGTCTGAGATGTCGCGCTGCACGCCCCACACTCGCTTGAGCACACCTTGCTCGACGATGCCAGTGTAGCCCTCGACGATCGTGATCTGGTTTCCGTCGATGTCGTATTCCTGGGATTCCAGTTCGCTGATGCGATAGTCCTCATTTTGCACCAGGTCCGCCATCTGCTTGCCGCAGTCCGGCGCGAACTGCCGGACCGGCAAACCGGTCATCTGCTCGGGACTCATGCCGTACATATTCGACAATGCTTCGTTGACTTCGGCGATGAAGGCGCATTCACCAATCTGCGTTTCGAGTTCGGCGTAGGCCTGGTCGATGGAGACGTCCTCGGTGAAATCGATGCGGAAGATGCCTTCACGGGCATTGGCAACGAAGTTTCGGTACCGTTCTTCGCTCTCGCTCAGCGCTCGGGAAGCCAACAACGCCCGTTCTTGAGCCTCCTCGGCGTCGCGACGCCTCTCCTCGCTCTCGGCAAGCGCCTGGTGAAGCATGCGGTCGGGAATCGCCGTGGCCGCAAGCATCAGCGGTAGGTAGCAGCTGACAGTAAGCCATATGGTCAAAGCGCTCGCTTGAGGGATCTCACGCAACAAACCCCGAGCGTCCAACCACACGAAGAAACCTCCAACCACCACACACCCAATAGTGCATAGAACGGCCGTGCGAAGGCCGTAGAGCCAACCCACCACGGCGATCAAGATCAACGGCACCCCACTGAAGATCATGGACTGAGTCCCGCCGTTCAGAACCATGCCAGTCAGCATCGCGGCCACAATGATGGCAACGAGCAGGTGAGCGGCTGCGCGGATCCGCCCTATGCGTACCAGCCACCAGTCAAGAAGCAACAAAGCAGCCGCAACGACCGACGGAAACACGCGCGTCCACTGAACGGGAACCGCGAACATGACCGCGACAGCGACACCGACGGTTGCAACTATCGCCCACGGAGACAGTGTACCGACGACCTTGGCCGCAATTCTCTCTTGGATGTCATCCTTGTACTTCATGTGAGCCATCTGTGGTTCTCCCTCGCGGGACAGGCGCGACAGGTAAAGCACTTGGAGTATTCTTAGTCTTACATCGAGAACCTACAAAGCCAAACCGAGATAATCCTACAGCGACATACCAACCATCGCATCCGAACTAGAACGCGCCCATCTCACTCAGCGCCATCCGCGCGCCCAGGTGATCCGGACTCGCGTCGAGTGCACTCTCGAATTGGTTTCGCGCCACCTCCAGTTGCCCGAGTCCGAGATGACCGAGCCCAGTGAGGTAGTGGGCCGAGGCGAGCGTGACGCGCTGCGACTGTCGCTGACCGAAGGACGAGAAGTAACCGACAGCCTCGGGCGTGTCTGCTTGCAGGGCCTCCCCTGCCCACCTCAACTCGCGAAAGATGCCTGCCGCTTCCTCTTCCAAGCCCAGCTTCTCGAGTGACCGTGCCTGATGGTAGAGTTGGGCGCCCTGATTCACCGACATGGTGCGGCCACCTCTCGGCGGTTGAAACTCGAGCGTGGTGATCCGCCGCCAGATTTCTTCCGCACGCCCCGCATCTCCCATCGCCTCGTGGGCGATCCCGATCCAGTAAGTCACCTCCGCCAACCGCGGCGCCATGTTTCCGGATTCCTGCGCGCGCAGGTTCGCAGGGAAAATGAGCGCGGCCTCGAAGTCCTCTGCCGCATCGTCAAAGGCACCCGCCCGTAGGTGCTGTCGGCCGCGAATCAGGTGAGCGTTCGTCCAGGCATCTCCCGGGTTGAACCGTGCTCCGCCCTCCCAGATATCGAAAACGCGCCCGCTCAAGAGTTCGATGGCCTCGTCGGCCTTCCCCGTCACGATCTTGAGGTTGATGACCCGTGCGGTCGCGTCATCGCGTTGGATGATCGAGGCAAGGTGCAACTCCAACATCTCGAGCCGCAACTCTGGCGACCTGCCCGCGGCCTCGTACAACCGGTCGAGTTCGAAGAAGTGGATGGGATACGAATCGCTCAGCGAAACTGCGGTCTCCATCAAAGCGATCGCGCTGTCGAGCGACCCCTGGCCGCCTCTATGTGACCATGCGAGAGCGAGGTTTCGGAAGACGATCGGGAAGGTGTGATCCAAGGACGCGGATTCTTCCCAGAGTCTGACCGCTTCCTCAGGTTGCCAGTCGAACAACAGATTACCCAGGTAGTACCGAGCGCGTGCATCATCGGGTGAAGCCTCGATCGCTCTACGTAGCACGGCTACAGCTTCTTGCTGAAATGGGAAGACATAGTCGGGTGGCAGGGCCTTCGCAGTGTGATAATGCTGTACTGCCTCTTCTGATGCCCCTAGCGCCTCCGCGACGAATCCGCGGTAATAATAGACCATCGGTGACACCGAGCCCGCATCTTCAGAGGCAGCGGCCTGTCGATCCAGCAAAGCCGCAGCATCCGCCCAAAGACCTGCGTTCATATACTCGACTGCGGTCTCGAGGCCCGTGGCAGAGTGATCTCGGAGTGTCAGATCAAGATCGGCACCGGCGTCGGATTCTCCGGAAAGCAACCAGCGTTCGGCCAGGAGTCGAACATCCAATGGATCGGTGAAATCTCGGGCATGCTCGAGTACATGAACGGCGTCATCGCGACGCCCCACGTGCCGCAATAGGGACGCTCTGAGAGTGAGTGCACGAATGTTCAGCGCGTTTGCTGCGATAGAGCGATCTACGTGAGATAGGGCCGTCTCGAGGTCCCCACGCAAGGTTGCCAGCTCGGCGAGTGAAAAGTGAGCGGCAGCTTTCCACTCCGCGTTCCATGTGGCCCGCGAGAGAACATCGACTGCCTCATCGAACTTCCTTTGCATGTTCAAAACGACGCCGAGGTAGTAAAGCGGTTCGGCGTCCTTGGGTGTGGTGTGTTGGGCCGTAACGCGGTCAACCGCAGCGCGAAGATAGCCCTCAGCCTCATCGTACCGCGCCCGCTCGAGAGCAAGCACGCCCAACGCCATGTTCGCACTGGAGAAACCGGGATCCCTCCTCAGTGCTTCTTCCCAATAGGGCTCCGGATCGAGTGCCGGATTGTGGAACTGAGCTATGCGGAGCCCCGCTAAATACAGCTCCTCCACCGCCGGGATTTGTTCCGGCGGTGGCGGCGGCTCAACCGCCGACGGCATAGGTTCCGGCAACTGTCGGGTGGGTGAATAGGCGATCAGTTCCTTGCCGTCGACGGATATTGACGCGTGCAGATCGTACTCGTCCACACCTGACGGCATCTCCAGTGTGGTGACGAACGGCGTGCCTGGATCGATAGGCACATCTTCCTGAAGAAGCACACGGTTACCTGTTCTGACTAGTACGGTTGCCGCGGCGTGCGAAGTCGTCGTGTAGAATCCCAGTCGCGCGTTCCGTTCATCGGCAACCTCGAGATTCACCGCGGCATCCAGGTTGGCGTTCTTCACACCACTGATGCCACGAACGGGATACCAATACATGCTCACAACTCGGCTATCGAACGGTAGCAGCCAACTGTAGTC
>JBDGYW010000169.1:0-10017 GCA_039588935.1 Gemmatimonadota bacterium
GAGAACGTCACGCTGATCTGGGTACCCAACGGCATAGCTCTAGCCGCGGTCATCATCTGGGGCTATCGCATCGTTCCTGCGCTGATGCTCGGGGAACTCATCGGCAACCTCCTCCTATCACACTCCATCGTGAATATCACGGCTGCGGTAATCTCGAATCCGCTCGAGGCGGTTGTCGGGGCATACCTGCTGCTTCGTTTCGTGGGATTCCATAGGGAGTTCGACCGCCTGAAGGACGTTGTCGGCCTCGTGCTTTATGCCGCGGTCCTCAGTACGACGATCAGCGCCACCATTGGAGTCGCCGGCTTGTGCGCAGCGGGAACCGTTAGCTGGTCTGAGTTCGGCAGCACCTGGGTAGAATGGTGGATGGGTGACGTGATGGGTACCACCCTGATTGCACCGTTGATTCTCACTTGGAGCGTGAGGTCAAAAACCAAATGGGACCTCGCTCGGATCGGTGAAGCGGCTGCCCTACTCATGCTTGTGGCCGTCGCAAGCTTCCTGGCGTTCACGGCACCATTCGGACAAAGCAGCCCGGTGCAGCCCCTTACTTACTTGCCGTTCCCGTTTCTGATGTGGGCCGCCTTTCGGTTTGGAGCGCGCTGTACGACCACGTCAGCATTAGTAGCGTCCGCAATCGCCGTCGTTGGAACAACTCGGGGCGTTGGACCGTTTGCAGCTGAGACACAGCAGGCTAGCCTCTGGCTCCTTGTTGGCTATGTGCTCGTATTGTCTCTCACTTCGATGATCCTGGCGGCCGTCGTATCTGAACGAGACTCGGCCGAAGAACGGCGACGCGAAGCACTCGCGAAAGTCTTGAGTGGCTTCATCCCGATTTGCGCCCAATGCAAATCGATTCGAGAAACAGACGAAAACTGGGTGGCAGTCGAGGAATATGTCCGCCACCACACTGACGCCGAGTTCAGCCACTCCATCTGCGATAAGTGTATGAAGCTGCTGTATCCCGACTTCGACGCATCCGGTTAGTCGACTCGAAAGTTGGTCACCCGCCGGCGGCCTCGAACAACGCTCGTAGCCGTGCGGCCACCAAACGCTCTTCGCCCTCCCGCAGTAAACGGGTCCTAACGGATGTCCCGTCGTAAACGACCGATGGCTCGCCGTCCTTGAGACGTCGTTTGACCTCGCTCTCCGTGAGAGGGATTATCGACTCCTCCCAGCTCAAGTCGACATCACCGTAACCGGCAGTGTTGAGTTTGTACTCCGCTCTCAATCCGTGAATACCCTGTAGCTGACCCGCCAGCCATTGGGCACGAGCATTCCACTGGTTGATCACCGCATCTTGATCGAGACCGACTGCCCGTTCCAATGCAACAACGAGAGCGATGATTTCCTCCTTCCCCACCTTCATCCCTCGACCGATTCCGTCGTTGGGTGATGCGTTGAGAGTAGCCGCTGCGATCAGATCACCTCGGCCAGCGAGGATGCCAGTGGACTGCGGTCCGAGTATTCCCTTCCCTCCACTCACAACCACCAGGTCAGCACCCGCGGCAACGTACTTCGTAAAATTCTCCCAAGGGGGTAGATCGGACGCCATATCCACCATAACCGGCACGCCAGCTTCTTTTCCTATCCGGACGAACTCCTCCGGCATTATGACTGAGGAATCGGGCTGCCTGGTGCGCTCGGGCGGTTTGGGCGGCGCGATCGGAAATCCTCGCTCAACGGCAGACAGAGTTGCGAGCATCGCCGTGCTGCCGTCTAGGCTTGCATGCAGTTCTTCTCGCGTCTCCACATATTCGATGTCCATCCCGGCGGCCTTGTACGCTTGGTCGTAGCTAAAGCTCTGTGAGGTCTGGATCAAACACTTGCGCCTTGGCCAGGTCGGATGCGGCAAAGCCTCCACCCGCTCTGCATCTGTACCGGTTAGACACGCCGCCGCTCCCAATAACATCCCGGAGAACCCACCAGAGGTAACAAGCGCCGCTTCAGCTCCCATCAGTTCCGCGATGCGGTTTCCGGCGGCCGCGTTCAGTTCGTGCATGTCCACGAAGTATTCGTTGGCCTCGAGCATCGCCCGCATCACCTCAGGCGGCATCCGACATCCGCCCAAAGTCGTGATGTGCTCGTGAGCACCAAGGTGAGGGCGCACACCCAGCAGTCGTGTGTAGATGTTGTCTTCGAGCGATGCTCTGGTATTCGGCACATCAGCCGATGTAGTGGTCGGACCAGGCTGAGCACCGTTTGACTTCGCACAGCCTGCGCCCGCAGTGCCAGCCAAGCCTGCCGCACCCGCGGTGACGAACGCTCTACGGCTCAGGCTGTGGGCCTTGTCTCCTTCGTACCGTCTCGATCGATCCGCCATACCACCCCCAATCTCAGATTTCTTTAGAACACGGCCCAGCCGATTTAGCGCCTGCTGAGACGAGTCACTCTTCTTATCCGAACAGGAACCTGTAGCCGTTGACCATCTGTCGCCATTGCATGAATCCTCCGCACCACGTCCATGCCTCTGGTGACGCGCCCAAATGCCGCGAAACCGAGCCCGTCCGAATTCCTCCGTCCTCCGGAATCCAACTCCGGCTGATCTCCGATGCAGACGAAGAACTCTGCCCGTGCGGTGTGAGGGCCCGCTCGCGCCATGGATAGCGTCCCGTCGACGTGATTGATATTGGTCTCGCGAGTTCCCTCGAGACGGATAGGGTCAAACGCGTCGTCGCGCCTAGTTCGATCCATGCCTCCCTGAATCACAGATATCTTGACGCTGTCGTTCGGTTGGTTATCAACGCGGACGGTCCGATAGAACGATCCGCCATTGAGGAGCCCCGCGTTTACGTACCGTAGGAAATTCGCTGCAGTGACCGGCGCCCGGGCCGAATCGATGAGGAGCTCGATGGCGCCAGCTTCGGTCTCCATCACAATAGTCACATCTCCTGCCGAGATCTGCGCGGAAATGTTCTGCTCCACGGTCAATGTCGGACCGAGCAAGAAAAATCCGACCACGCTTGTCATCGCCCCTCCCGAAGGCCAAGTTCCCGTGCCAAGCATAGAGGTCTCCAACCATCGTGTTCGTACGGAGAACGCATACACATGAGCAATCTCATCGGCCTTCTTGCGGTCGCTTCCATAGTGGTTCAACAACCGCCGACGGAGATCCGTGCGGCAATCTCTGACCCCCGTGTTCAGTCTGCACTCGAGTTCGTCGACTCACAAGCCGATGAAGCTGCAGCGTTCCTGAGTGAAATCGGTGCAATAATCTCCCCTTCGGGGCAAGAACACAACAGAGCCGCGGCGGTTGCCACCCAAATGAGAGCAATCGGCTTACAGGATGTTCGCGTCGATTCGGGTCCCAACGCGGTGGGTAAAATCCCAGGTCGGTCGGGACGCGCCGTTGTCCTGATCTCGACACTAGACGACCTCGCGAACGTCGCCGAACATCAGCGGGCGGCTGATGGCCCACCAATCATCACTGCCGATCGAGTCGTCGGCCCAGGCACCAACACGTCGCTGTCCAGTGCGGCGTTGTTGGCAGCGGCGGAGGCCTTGGTGCATGCAGCCATCAAACCCGAGAATGACCTGATCTTCGCTGCGGTAGCGCAGGAGGAAACGGGGTTGGTTGGGATGAAGCTGATCTTCGAGGAATATCGCGATCGCGCCGAAGCGTTCATAGACGTTCTCGGTGATGGCCACAGCATCTCGTACGGAGCGATCGGGATCCACTGGTGGCGCGTGGTCGCCAACGGCCCTCCGGGACACACGTTGAGCGGCGGTTTGCCTAACGTCAATCAGGCTATCGGTCGGGCCGTTGACCGGATCCTCTCACTACCAAGCGCCTCTCGCGACGACTCCACACGCACCAGAGTCAACGTAGCAGTCTTGAACAGCGGCATCGTGTTCAACCATAAACCGGAATCCGGGTGGTTTTCCCTCGACATTCGTTCGCTCGACGCAACGATCATCGACGGGATCGAACAGGAGGTCCGACACATCCTGGGCAATGTGTCCGATAATACCGGTATCGACCTCGAGATGGTGCCCTTCCAATTGACGCCGGGCGGCCAAATCCCGGGGGCCCGGGATTCGAGGTTGGTTAGAACTGCGGTGGCATCCGCGCGTCACCTCGGCTACGAGCCGCGGATGTCCAACTCGGGCTCCTCGAACATGAATGTGGCGATCGGTGCTGGGGCGCCAGCGATAGGGCTGGGCGGTGGACGCGGGGGTGCGAGGGGTACGCCCGATGAGTGGGCTGACCGAGCCGCCCTGATGTCGACCGCAAAGTTCGTCACGCTCCTCGCCGCTGCGCTCGGAGGATGAAAGGCCCTATCGCCGCAACAGGTAACTGGCCTTAACGAACAGGCCTTCTCCGACCAGGTCCATTTGCGACAGCCGCATATTGGCCAGGCCCCGCATCAGTCTGTTGTACCCAATGAAGAAGATCGTACCCGGGGATGGCTCGTACTTGAGCAGGAACTGGCCCTCGAAGCGCCCGGACTCAGTAGCGTCCTGAGCCGACCCGTCTATCAAGATCTGCCGCTCCGTCGTCGGATCCCGCAGTGCGTCTCTCTCCTCGAGCGAATACTGCACGACGGCGCGGACCAACAGCGACTTGCTAAACTGATACTGAACACGCGCGCGCGGGATATGCGCGATCGAGAAAACGGTGTGGTC
Source organism: Gemmatimonadota bacterium (assembly GCA_039588935.1). Taxonomy (GTDB): domain Bacteria; phylum Gemmatimonadota; class Gemmatimonadetes; order Gemmatimonadales; family GWC2-71-9; genus JBDGYW01. The sequence continues at coordinate 4,627 of JBDGYW010000169.1, forward strand.
ACGGGTGCGCCAGAGGCGGGAGTACGTGTAGTCCAATGACAACTGAGCCGCGGTTGTGAGACGCAGTGCGACGTTTGGTGCGGTCTGAATCTCCACCCCACGTGACCCTTCCACGTAGATGGGGACCTCGCGGTAGTACATGCGTCCGTTCACCTGCAAATCACTTGTAATCCGAATTCGCGGTATGAAGCCCAACGCCAGCATGTGCGTCAAATCGTTCCTTACGGCAAAGGGCTGTATCTCCCCGTTGCTGCCTTCGATCTGATAGGCAGCGTAGTCTTCGGGTCGAAATCGGAAATAGCCGTCTCGCAAAATGAACAAGAGAGTTCGTCCACCACTGAACGTGAATGTGGGGTGAAGCTCCACCTCTCCTTCGAACGGGCTGCCTCCACCCCAGAATTCGTCGTGATTGAAGAACACATTCCCCTGGATGGCGAAGCTCAACTGCTCGACCACAGCTCCAGGCCCACCGAAGTGCGCACCCTGGACGCGTCCGAACAGTTCAGTATCACCCACTCGCGGGATGAAGCCGCTCTCGGTGCCGAAGTTGCCGTGTACGTCGTCGAATCGCGCCTGGAACTGGAAGGTCCGGCCACTCCTCTGCAGTTCGGCAGCGACAAGAGGCGCCACGCGTAACGCCTCTCCCGATCCCGCGGAGGTCCAGCTGTTGGCAACCTGCGTGGTTAACGTGTATCGCCGTAAGAACAGGAAGCGTGCATCGCCCGACAACACCCTGTTGAAGCGCCCATTACCGGGTACGGACCGATCTGTATAGAGGACTCCGACAGTTGACCCCGCTCCCACGTCGCGCCGTGCCCTCAGCAGATTGAACACTGCCGAGTGGTCACCGCCATACAGCGTCCTGGGCGCTTGATCGAGAGCGCCTAGGTACCCGACGTTGAAGGATCCGATCTTGCCGGTGATCTTAGCACCACCGATGGGGTCGGCTATCTGCCGGGTGTGGAGCAAGTTTCGTGGAGTTCGAAAGATCTCTGTCCCTTCCAAGAAGAATGGCCGCTTCTCGGGAAAGAACAAAGCAAAGCGCTCATTGACGGTAATTCGGTTGGCGTCGGTTTCGACCTGCGAAAAATCGGGGTTGGCTGTGGCATCGAGAATCAGGTTCTGCGTGATGCCCATGCGACCGTTAACCCCGAAGTCCGGTTCGAACTTCTCTTGCTGAAAGACTCCATCAACCGACTGCCCGATACGCTTTCCGGTCACGACCGGGTTGATCTCCATCAACCGCCGCGGGCGTAGGCCTTGGAGTCCAACGAGGTGGCCAGACTGGGCCAGTTGGTTGGACACGTTTTGCGTAAGTGGCGCCCACGATTGCTTGAATCCACGACGCTTGATCTCCCGTGCGACTTGAACGCCCCAGCTCTGAACGGCTGCTTGGCGGAAGCGAAGTGATGTGTACGGGATCTTGATTTCCGCTGTCCATCCCTCCGCATTCACTCTGCCGTCAGATTCCCAAATGAAGTCCGGGTTGTAGTCGATGGATACACTCATTCCCATGCGCCGCCGCATTCCCTCGATCCACAAGCCATCGGCTTGAAGGCCAAGCGGGTTCGCGTAAAAGACGTACGCCTGGCGCTGGTCGTCGAAGGTATCCAGCGAGATCCGAACCCAGTCGTCGACCAACGCCGCCCGGTCGCGATCGCCGAGGTTCGCCAGCACTAGATCCGGTTCGCTGTCGAAAGCGCGAATTCCGAAATAGATGGCGTCTGAAGTGTAGAAGACCCGAACCTCTGTCGGCTCGGTGGCCGGGATACCCTCAACTGGATCATACTGGGTAAAGTCGGTCAGTATTGCGGCTTGGGTCCATGTAGCTTCATCCAAACGACCGTCGATATCTATGTCGGCGTCCTGAATCCGTGGAACAGTGACATCCAACTGGCCGTCTCGGCCGCTGAACACGGATGAATCTGAAGGAGCTTCGAATCCAGGACGACCAGCGCTGGCATCAGGTGTCTGAGAAACCCCAAGCACTGGTGAAATCGTTACGTAGAGTGCTGCTAGGCTATTCAACCACACTTTCTGTCCATTCTCGAGCGGGAGAGTCGGGTTACAAGATAAACCGGTGGAACTCCTTTATCGAAATCCGACTGAGACGGCTGCCACTTTGCAGCAGCTGTCAAGAGACAGAATGACGCATACGACCTCAGACGGGACCGCTGATTTTTGCAGACCAATGTCCCGATCGGCATATTTCGCCAGCAACCATTAAGGAGAAGTACGATGTACAACACCGGCCGAAGGACGATCATTGCCACGCTGTGCACCCTGATTCTCTCAGGCTCTCTCCACGCACAACAGCCGGAGATTCCGGGTCCTTCTTTCGAGGACATCATGAATCTCCGCGACATAGGAACCGCCGTGATCTCACCCGATGGACAGTCAATCGTGTACACGGTGAGTTCGACTGACTGGGACGAAAACGGATACGACACCGAACTTTGGATGGTACGACTAGGTGAGGAACCGTTTCAGCTGACCCTGACAAACGACGGCAGCAGTACCAGCCAGGCGTTTTCACCTGATGGCAAATGGATCGCGTTCGCTGCGAGTCGGGGTGACAAGAGGCAGATTCACCTGATCAGCCCCCACGGCGGTGAAGCTTACGCACTCACTGAGGCTGAGGAGGGCGTGGGCGGGTTCGAGTGGTCACCCGACGGCAGTGCCATCGGGTTCACGAGTTCGGAGCCCGAAACCGAACGCGACAAGAAACGAGAAGAGACTTATGGAGCATTTGCGGTCGAGGATCGAGAGTATCGCATGACCCACCTTTGGGTGGTGGAGTTGCCCATCACGCCCGGAACTGCCGAGGCGAAGCGACTCACGGAGGGAACGGACTTCACCGTTTCCGGTTTTGCGTGGTCACCGAATGGCGGCGAAATCGCCTTTGCCCACACCCCTGATCCCCTGATCAACTCCTGGATGCACAGTGACATATCAGTCGTGAATGTGGGTTCCGGAGTAATCCGCCCGCTCGTAACGGAGGAAGGATCTCAGAGCAATCCGACTTGGTCGCCCGACGGCACGTGGATCGCATATCAGGCATCGGGCCCGGACATCAGCTCCACCTATTACACCAATGGACTCTTCCAGAAGATTCCGGCTGCTGGCGGAACACCGTCGCCAATCGAATGCGATCTCGACGAAGACCCCTTTATCACTGCGTGGACGGCGAGGGGCATCTATCTGGTTGGGTGGGAGCGCACCAAGCGTCGTGTGTACCTCATGGATCCCAACTCGGGGCGAACCTCTACGGTCACGTCGTCGCCAGACCAGGTATTCTCGGTGGACTTCACACCTGATGGTGCGACGATGGCCCTCGTCGCACGCGAGGAAGGATCGCTTGACGAGGTATATCGTTCGTCGGTCGACCGGTACAGCCCCACCACGCTAACAAACATGACGGATCAGATCGATGGCTGGTCACTTGGAACAAGTGAGGTGATCTCGTGGGAGAGCCGTGACGGCACCACCATTGAGGGCGTGCTTCACAAACCAGAAAACTTCGACCCATCCAAGCAGTATCCGTTGTTCGTCGTCATCCATGGGGGGCCAACCGGTATCGACTATCCGACAGCAGTCACCGGCTACGTCTACCCCGTGCATCAATGGTTGGCCAAGGGAGCGCTCGTGCTCCGGCCCAACTATCGTGGCTCAGCGGGATACGGCGAAGAGTTCCGCTCCCTCAACGTGAGGAACTTGGGTGTTGGGGACGTTTGGGATGTGCATTCCGGCGTAGACCACTTGGTCTCCCAGGGATTCGTCGATACGGAGCGCTTGGGTGCAATGGGATGGAGCCAAGGCGGATACATCTCGGCGTATCTTACGACCACCACCGGTCGGTTTTCCGCAATATCCGTGGGGGCCGGGATTTCGAACTGGGTGACTTACTACGTGAACACCGATATTCACCCGTTCACTCGCCAGTATTTGAAAGCCACACCATGGGATGACAGCGAGATCTATGCCCAGACTTCGCCTATGACTTTCATCAATCAAGCGACCACCCCTACGCTGATTCAGCACGGCGAGTTCGACCGACGTGTGCCCATCCCCAACGCATACGAGTTGTATCAGGGACTCCAGGATGTCGACGTCGAAACGAGGTTGATCGTCTACAAGGGGTTCGGCCACGGGATCACCAAACCCAAAGAACGACTCGCTGCTACGTGGCATAACTGGCAGTGGTTCGGAAAACACATCTGGGGAGAAGAAATAGACCTACCAATCGACATGGGTAAGCCGGAGGCAGACTCATCGGAAAGCAGGTGATCATCGTGCACACGAAGTCTAGACTTCACCTAGTGCGACTGCGGCTTCGGTGACAAGGAACGCCACTGACCTTCGAACCAGAATCGGGATCGACCTCGGCGGAACAAAGATCGAGGTAATCGCACTCGACGATTCTGGCACCGAGTTACTCAGACGCCGGGTCGACACTCCGAGGAGCTATGAGGGCTCCCTCGATACAATCCGCATGCTCGTTAAGGAGGTCGACAAGGCCACCAACGACCGAGGTAGCGTTGGAATCGGCATCCCCGGAACCATCTCTCCCATCACCGGCTTTGTGAAGAACGCCAACTCCACCTGGTTGATTGGACACCCGCTCGACAAAGACCTCGAGTCTCTGCTGGCGCGGCCGGTCCGTGTAATGAATGACGCGAATTGTTTTGCCCTCTCGGAAGCTGTCGACGGAGCTGGAAGAGATGCCGCGGTCGTGTTCGGCGTCATACTCGGCACAGGGGTTGGTGGTGGTTTGGTTGTGGGCAGACAGGTCCTTGACGGAGCGCAGAAGATCTGCGCGGAATGGGGACACAATCCGTTGCCCCGACCGACGGATGCGGAGCGACCGGGCCCGAGATGTTACTGCGGCAGGTTGGGCTGTATCGAGACGTTCCTATCGGGCCCCGGGATGTGCCGCGATCACGAGACATTCACCGGCGTTCCACTCTCCACCCACGAGATCGTCTCGCGTGCGATAGATGGCGACATGCAGGCGTTGGCGACCTTGGACAGGTACGTCGAGAGGTTGGGACGGTCTCTTGCTACCGTGATGAATGTGGTAGATCCCGATGTGGTGATCCTGGGCGGAGGCATGTCAAACCTGCCCGACCTTGCCGATCGAGCACAGGAAGCCATCAAGCCGCACGTCTTCACCGACGAAGTGACGACGCCGGTGGTAAGAAACCTGCACGGTGACTCGAGCGGAGTGCGCGGCGCCGCCTGGCTGTAACTCACTCTGACAAGACCGCACGCGCCCTTGCTACTCTCCGTACCAGTACGCAGTTTGCCAAAGATCAGATACCAAGAGCGTGGCCACATCCCACCCGATGTGGTCACGACTTCAGCGGTTTGTCAGCCGGATTTGAAACCCAT
>JBDGYW010000170.1:0-9892 GCA_039588935.1 Gemmatimonadota bacterium
AGACCTGGATTCGCTACGGCCAACCGTTCCCCGCTCACGACGATGCGCTCGACGTCCGTGGGCGAAGGCAGCAGTGTGACATCCACTCGCACGACCGATCCCGTGTCGGGAAGCGCCACCTCCTGCACGCTGGTTACGTATCCGATTCTTTTGAACAGCAGCGTGATGGATGGTCCGTCCACTTCCAACCCGAGAGCCTCATACCTCCCATCCTCGTTCGTCACCGCCACCGCGATGCTGTCGAGAATCACCGATGCCGCAACGACCGGTGCACCGGAGCTGGCATCTCTCACGATGCCGGATACTGTGATGTTCGTCGTTTGGGCAACGAGCCATGGCGGTGTGATGGCAGTTGTCGCAAGTAGGAATAGCAGACTTCGCCGGTACGCAGGGCGACGCATGCGCTGCACGGTGGCTTCAGGTGTCACTTCAAAGGTCGCTGCATGGCGTAACCGTTCCCTCCGGCGCACTGGTCTCGATCCAACTTCCGCCGGGTGTGACCCGAGCGCGGACCCATCCGTCCACTGTGAACTTCGTCACGACTGCGCACACTTCTCCTCGGTCGTGGTCGGCGCTCCCCACTGGCGCGTTCTTACCTCTGAGCTTCTGTGAGAATCTCAACTAAATACGCACCACGCAAGGCTCTTCATGGGTGGAGGCCGCACCTACCAGTAGAACTCGGACGAACATTCGACGGCGGTTCTCGGAACGTTCGCCTCAGGTGGTGCTTGTGGCGCAATGCCCTGGTGCTCAAAGACTGTTCCGGTGTTGCGTTCGCGCTTTTTGACCTTATGCTGTATCCCACGATCAACCTCGAGGGCACAAATCAATGCAGCAGCCACTATGCCTGTCCTGGGTGACGCCCGGCTTCACATGGCGCTTGCTTCTCCTCACCTGTTGTGGCATGGCCGTGGCCAACTGCGCCGGCGACAGTCGTGACACCGGTGACCTCTGGGATGGAACCGTCGACACGCTACCCAATGGCGCGATCGAGGTGCACAACCCCAGTCACGGCATTTGGGATTCGAGTACAGCGTGGCGGGTTGAGGAGGTAACGCGCATTGGTACGCTCGAGGGGACCGGTCCCGACCTCTTTGGTAGGATCTCCGCGATCGAGGTCGATGAATTCGGCCGTTTCTACGTGTTCGAGGGCCAGGCGCAGGAACTCAGGGTGTTCGACTCGTCGGGCGCGCATGTCCGCACCATCGGGCGCGAGGGCGGAGGCCCCGGAGAGTTCAAGCAGGGCATCGGTCTGGCTTGGGCGCCGAACGGTTCGCTCTGGGTGGTCGATCCAGGTAATGTGCGCATCTCCGTGTTCGACACTGCGGGCACCTACGTGACTATGAAACGGATTTTGGGCGGCTACGTGATGACTCCTTGGCCGGGCGGATTCGACCGATCCGGGAGGTTCTACCATTACGGCCTCGATGTAAGCGCCGATCCCGGCGGTCGGTTTGTGATGGTGCGGTTCGACACGCTATTGAACTCGCTCGATACCATACGCGTTCTCCGACCGCCCGATGACCGTTACTTCGAACTCCAATCGGAAGGCGGCTTCGTTCGCGCGGGAATCCCCTACACCGCCGGCATCGCGTCAAGGTTCGGCCCGAACGGATATCTCTGGTTTGCGAACACAGGCGACTACCACATATACAAGCGGGGTGTCGAGGGCGATACTGCCTTGATCGTCTCCCGCGACTTCCAGCCGCTACCGGTGACCGCCGAAGAAATCGATTCCGCAATCGTCGGTTTGGAGTGGTTCACGCGCCAGGGTGGCAAGATCGACCGATCGCGATTCCCCAGTGTGAAACCCGCGCTCCAGTCTATCTACCTCGATGACGAGAGCCGGGTCTGGGTGGTTCCTACCGCTGACGGGGAAGGCAGGGGCAGTCTGCTAGACGTCTTCGAAGAGTCGGGGCGTTACCTCGGCCGCATGCGGCTGCCGTTCGCGCTCGGCGGCAGTCCGCTGCCACTATTTCGGCACGGCAACATATATGCGGTCACCTACGACGAGCTAGGCGTGCCGTACGTGATCCGAGCAAAGATCGTCAAGCCCCAGCGATAGCCTCCGCGGAGCCAGGGTGCGTCAACAAACTGTGGCGCATGCGGCCTCTTCACTGCTGTGCCTCAGCCAGTCATCGACAGGACAATCGTCCATTGCGTCGAACCGGCTGGGCAGCCGACTGACGATCGCATTCAGGAACTCGCTGTTGCCCAGCGCTGACGCGGGCGATGGCCGTGCCAGCAGGTATCCCTGTATGGTATGCACGCCCGAGCAGATTAAAGTTCGCAGGTCGTCGATGTTCTCGACGCCTTCACCAACTGTGACGGCGCCGAAGCTGCTGGCTAGTTCAGCTACCGATCGCAAGACCGACCGCCGGCGCTTGTCCGCGTGGGCCCCGGCAACGAGGAATTGATCGATCTTGAAGTAGTCGGGCTGACACTCCAGGATCATACGATAGTTAGAGCTGCCAAGTCCTACGTCGTCGAGTGCAATGGAGAAACCGATCTCCCGCAGCCTAGCCAAGGCTCTGTTGAACCGGCACCCGCTCCACGCCGGTGCATGTTCCACGATCTCAACGGTGACGTGTGAAGGAGGCCACCCTTGGTCCCTAGCCAGCTGCTCGAGATGCAGTGGGTAACTGCCGTCCTGTTCGAGCGTGGAAGCGTGTACGTTGAGACTCAAATTCGAGCTTCGTCCAAGCGGCCCCGAGGCCATGAAGATCGATTCAGCGCAGTGGAGGTCGACTTCGCATTCCGCTCCCTTGCGGCGCACGTACTCAAACAGCACCTCTGCCGCGCGCATATGTGTCTCGGCTGGCCCTCTAACGAGCGCCTCGAAGCCATGCAACTTCCAGCCATCCTCGGAGAAATCCAACAGCGGTTGAAAGACTACTCTGAGCCCATCCGGCGCCAGGATTCGATCGAGCATGGTGTTAGACATTGACAGCTCCCTGAGACTGGGACTGTTCTCTGTCCATCAACAACCGGTGCACCTCGAGCAACAGATCGGAGAGCGGTAACGGCTTCTCGAGAAAGGCATCGGCACCCCGCCGCCGTGCGTCGCGTTCCAAGTGGTCGTCTCCGTGAGCGGTCATGACGATGACTTTTGCGTCCGGGCACTGCTGGCGGACGAACCGCAGCAACTCGAGTCCCTCACGCCCGTGCATGCCGGTAAGCCGAACGTCGGCGATCACTATTGCATAGTCCGATGTCGCCAAGAGCGCCTCAGCTTCTTCCAGCTCCTGGGCTTCATCGACCGGGAATCCGTACGCCCTCATGTAGTCACTCACCGCGCTGAGTACTGTCGGCTCGTCGTCGACGATCAGCACTGGGCTGTCATTTGCGGTCAATGGGGAAATCAATGTGGCCTCTCTATCTGTTGTCTGGCTGCTTATGTGCAGAGCAATGCAATTCCGAAGCCACTTCACATCGGTTTGTGCAATCTGTAAGTTGTTGTGGTGTAATGTGTTACGTAGCTTGTCCGACGGGCGTTACGCGTTCGCTCACTACTCGGATTCCGAGATCCGGAACTCAGACGGATCGATGTCGTAGGTCTTGAGCTTCTGATACAGCGAACTCTTGGGAATGCCCAATTGCTCGGCCGCCGTGGGGACCCGCCCGCCCACTTCTTCGAGAACCTGTTTGACGTAGCGGATCTCCAGCTCCTTCAGCGTGAGGCGGCCATGGATGGCGGAATCCGCCGGCGTGCCGCTACCACGTGCCTCGAAGTGGAAATCGCTCCCCTTCAGCTTGTCTCCATCACTGAGCAGCAGCGCCCGTTCGAGCACGTTCCGCAGCTCGCGCACGTTGCCCGGCCATGTGTGTTGGCTCAAGGCCTGTTCGGCACCTGAGTCCAGTTGCACTTCGCGGCGTCCTCGCCCGAGATCGTTCGTGAGATGGCGCAGCAAGGCATAGCTCAACGGGATGATGTCATCACTCCGGGCACGCAACGGTGGCACGTCCAACTCGATCGTGTTGATCCGGTAGTAGAGATCTTGACGAAACTCGCCGGCCTTCAGGTGTCCCTGCATGTCCTGATGGGTGGCGGCAATCAGCCGCACGTCCACCGTCCGATCGCGCACGTCGCCCAAGCGGCGGAAGCGTTGCTCTTCGAGCACCTTGAGAAGCTTCGCCTGGACAGGGAGCGCCATGTCGCCGATCTCGTCCAGGAACAGTGTGCCGTGGTTCGCGACCTCCAGCAGACCTGGTTTGTCTTTCAACGCGCTCGTGAACGCGCCCTTCGCGTGTCCGAACAGCTCCGAATCCAGCAGGTCGTGTGAGAGGCCGGCGCAGTTCAAGTCCATGAACGGGTCGTCACCGCGGGGGCCCTGTTGATGCAGCCACCTAGCGAGCACGCCCTTGCCGCTACCGGTTTCACCCGTGATCAGTACGTTGGCTTCCGTACCGGCGACCCGCTTTGCCATGGTCGCTAGGCGCTGGATGATCGTACTGGTCCCCTCGAACGGATTGAGCGCGTGGCGTTCCTTGCTGGTGCGTCGGGCAATCTGCCGTTGCCTGTTTCGCAGGTTCTCGCAAAGGCGCTCGATCACGACCTTGAGCGTCTCCAGTTCAATGGGTTTGGTAAAGAACTGCTCAGCGCCCTCCTTCATGGCCCGTACCGCGAGGTCGATGGAGCCGTGTCCCGTCAGTACGAGAATCGGCACGTTCGGGTCGATGTCCCGCATGCTCGGGAGCATGTCGAATACCGTTCCGTCCGGCAGCCGGTAGTCCACAATAGCGACATCAGGGGACCAGGTCTTGAACGCGTCGAGGCCGGTCTTGCAGTCATCGGCTTCCGAGACCGCATAGCCGAGGATGTCCAGGTAGTCGCGAATCGCAAACCGGATGTCCGGTTCGTCGTCGATGATCAAGACCCGATTAGGTGGCATGCTCTATCGCCTTTCGAACCTTTCTGACAAGCGTGGATCACGGGTTCGGCCGCTCTCGAATACGGGTAATCGGACGGACACCACGCCGCCCCCCTCCTCGTGGTTCCATGCGCAGATGACACCTCCGTGTTGCTCCACGATACGTTGGACCAACGCGAGTCCGAGGCCTGTCCCGCCACGACGGCGCGTGAAGAACGGCTCGAAAACGCGCTGCAGATCGTCGGGATTAAAGCCCTGACCGTTGTCCTTGATGCTCGTCTCCAACCAGGCACCGCGGCCGTCCTGCACCTTCTGCGCGCGTAGCACGATGCTACTGTCCTTAGGTGAGTGCTGAACGGCATTCGCGACGAGGTTGACGTACACCTGCACCAAGCGAGCCATATCCGCCCGAACGAGTGGCAGTTTCCCCTCGAAGTCGGTAACGATCGTGACATTTCGCTCCTGCGCCACGTGCGCAGCCTCTTCTATCGCCTGCCGGGCGACCAGCTCGAATCCGGTTGCCGCGAGGTTCAGTTGCCGCGGCTTTCCGTATTCGAGCAGCTCGCGCATCAACTCGCGCAGCCGCTCCAGCTGCGAGCGCAGCACCTGCATGTGCTGTTGACCGCTGCCCTCCGTACCGTGGCGGGCCTCGAACGCGTCCAAGGTGGCCGACATGCTGAACAATGGGTTGCGAACCTCGTGCGCCACGCCGGCCACGAGCGCTCCCGTGGCAGCCATAGCTTCGTTGCGACGCGCGGAATTCTGCAATTTTATCACGCGTGTGACGTCGTGTGCAACCACTGTCGCGGCATCGGGCAGCGAATCGTCAGTCAAAACGGGGCTAACACTGATATCCCAGACGCGCCGGTCGCGTCCGTTCGGTGTCTGCGCCGTCACTGTTCGCTTTTCCTTGAAGGCGCGCTCGACCATCGCGGCTGCGTGGTTCCAGAGTTGCGCTGGCGGCAAGGCGTCCACGGGCAAGTTGAGGAGTTCCGGATGCGACACCCCCGCCAGTTTGCGGGTCGCTTCATTTGCACGGGTGACGGTGCCGTTGCGGTCGACAACCAGGACCGGAGTGTCCAGGGCGTCGAACGTTATCTTCCACTCGCGCGCCGACCGGGAAATGGTTGCCAGGAGTCCGGTCTGGCGTTGTTGCGCGCGCCGCAGGTCGGTGATGTCACGTCCGACGGCGTAAATTGCACCGTCTTCGTCGCTGAGTGCGATATTCCACGAGATCCAACGGTACGATCCGTCCCGACAGCGCATTCGGATGGCGGAACCCTTCACCGCACGCCCTTCGCGCAGACCGAGAATCTGACCTCGCGCCACCGGCGCGTCGTCCGGATGCACGAATGAGGCGAACGGCTTGGAAAGCAACTCCTCCTCGGTGAAACCGAGCCGACGTCCCCATGCAGCGTTGACACGCGTCAAGTGGCCGTCGAACTTGCCGATCGCGAGCAGGTCGGGCGACAGCTCGAACATACTGTCGCGCTCCTGCTCGATTCGCGTGTGTTCGGACATGTCGAGGACGATCGCGTGAAATACCGGCGGATCTTCGGCATGAGACAGCTGGATACTCAGTTCGGCTGGGTAGTCCGAGCCGTCGGCGCGGCGTAGCAGTGTGGACAGAGTCGTCCGTGATTGCGATCCATCCCGCAACGGGGCGAGTAGGGTGGAGAACTGGTTCTCGTCCAACTCCGGAAGCAGGTCGAGCGGGGCTTTTTGCTCCAACTGCTCTTGCGAGTACCCGAGATTCTCCAGCGCAGCGCGGTTGCAGTAGAGGAGTCGCCACGTCTCCGCGTCGAATATATGGATCTCGTTGGAGGAGACATCCATCGAGCGCGCCAGGCGCTCCGTGGCGTTACGTGCGCGTTTGTGATCCTCCTCGGATCGCGACTGCAACTTCAGAATCATCTCGTTGAAGCGTTCTTCGAGCCGACCAAACTCGTCGCGCCGCTCCGCAGAAAGTTGCACGTCGAAATCACCATCGATGGCGCGGTCGATCGCATGGTTGAAGCGCTGGAGGGGGCGCCAAACCCTCTGGTAGATCAAGGTTCCAGCCACCGCGATGACCAGTACGCCAGCCACGCCCCACAGCATTGCCGACCGCAGCAACCGGTTCACTGCTGTTAGCACCGTGGTTTCCCGTTCGGCTATGTCGGCCAGGTAGGAGCGTTCCGCTTCGCGGAGGTTTGCCATAGCGGCGCTGCGGGCGTAGGTGGCCTCGCGCAGCGAAGTTGCCGCTTGATCGGTCCAGCCGAGTTCGTACGCCGAGACTGCATCGACCAGTTTGACGACGGCCCTCGACTCGGCGGTGAGCGCAAGAGTGAGCGCAAGCCTCACTTCCGGCGTCACGGATCCTAGGGCTGCCGAGGCTTGACGCGCCCAGGCTGAGTCGGCGAGTCTGTTCGTTCGGTTCATGACGTCCCGCAGCGATCTCAGGTCAGGGCGGGTTCCGTCACGCCTCGTGTTCTCCATCATGAGCTGCAGGTCTTGCACGCTAGCGCCGAGCGCAGAGTCTAGCTGTTGGATTGGAACCGAGGCGGCCGCGATGGAATTCGTCTGGTGCCCAAGCTGTTGCAGGTCCGGGACGAAGCTGGTGACCGAAGCAAGCGAGATGGCAGCGTGAGCTATTATGCCGAACGCCGCCAACAGTAGCATAACTCGCAGCGAGATACGGGGGCGGGCCGCCGCCCGAGTGGCTGTAGTACTCATCGTATCAGTGACTCCGCTCGGCCTGAGCCGCGGCCGAGACCCTCCTCAATGGGAACGCCGGCGCGGAGCATCAGGAATCTGGCGAGTGGAGCGGACTGCCGGCCTGCATCGCCGGCTCGGCTCGCTTCGATCAGATACTGCAGTATGGCTTCGCGGGTTGCCCCGGCCTCCCGGATCGCCCGCACCAGTAGCATGGTGGCCTCGAATGTCATGCCTTGCGAGAGTGAAGGGGGATGGCCCAGCATATCCGCGAACACGCCGGTGGACGGCATGTGGTCGTGATGCCAAAAGGTGACGGAGTACAAGTGCTCGGCGGCGTCCCCGAGCTGTGTGACGAAGTCTGATGTGACATCGGTGCCGTCCCCGGATACGATGGGAGTGTCTCGGGACTGTCGGTGGACGACTTCTGCCAGGCAAGCCGTGGCCGGATTTCGGGTCGCAAGAACGACGACGTCCGGTTGGTGGCGGCGTAACGCGGCTTCGGCGCCGGCTGGCCGCGATCGGGCCGATTCTCGCCCCGGGCCCTGTGAACACGTCCAGGTAGACACGGGGATTGCTTCGAGCACCCGAACGTCGTGGAACCAGAGCGCGGCAGCCGTCTGACGCTGAAGGCCCGAGCCCCACTCGTCGGATTCATAAAAGAGCAATGCGCTGGTCGCACGAAGTCGACGCGCAACAAAATCCGCAATGAAATCGGCCTCGTCTTCGAGCGGCGGGGCTAGACTGAGCCCCGTTGGCCCTAGGGAGGCGATCTGCGGACTGTTCGCGGTGGGCATTACGAACGGAAGGCCCGCATCGCGAAATACCGGTCCCGCCGTCAACGCATCGCGACTTCCGGCCGGGCCCACAACGCCAACGAACGTGGGATCTTGGGAGTAGGAATATGCCTCGTTCAACGTACCCGCCAATCCTGAACCGTCGTCTCTTTGGGGCAGTATTTGCTCGAACTCACGGGAAACTGCGATCTGGGGCATTCCCTCTACGTGAGTCGCGTCGATGATTGCCTGCAAGGCCTCCCGTGCGGACCTGCCGGCAGTCATGATCGCGATGCGCACAGCCGGAGGTTCTTTTCTGCATGCTGCTGCGGAGATGATGAGAGCCAACAGGCCAATTGTGCCGAGCCGCGCGCGGCGCTTTTGGGTCAATTCCGCCACCGTGAGTGTTCCTCGATGATCCGATCCAGGACGTCGGCGATCTCAGTTTTGCTAACCCAGTCGTTCGCACCGGCCTCCCTGGCGGCGATGCGGTACTCCTCGTCGTCGTGCGCCGTGACGATGATTACCGGGATGTCCGGGTCCTGTGCCTTCAGAGCGCGGGTGGTTTCGATGCCGTTCAACCCTGGCATCTGAAAGTCTACCAGTACCAGGTCGGGACGGATGTTTGCCGCCAGCAAGATTGCTTCCTCGCCGGAAAGAGCTATACCGCCCACTTCGATATCCGGGTGCTGCTCCAACAGCGCCCGAGCTCGCTCGAGGTAACCGGGATGGTCGTCCACGAGCAGTATTCGCGTAGTCATGGAAAAAACCTACAACTGCCCATGGGCGGCGCCAATCAGGGAAACCCTGAGTTTCCGGAGGGGCATGGGATGCTATAGGTTGGGGCCCACGAGGCCCTGCCGGATGGCGTAACGCACCAACCCGGCGACATCGTATATATCCAGGCGTTCCATGAGTTTGGCACGGTGCGTCTCTACCGTCTTGACGCTCACACCCAGCTTGGCAGCCATCTGCCGCGTGCCGGACCCCTCGGCGATGAGCTGGAGGATCTCGCGCTGCCTGCGGGTTAGTTCGGCACCCGCTTTTCCTGCTTGCACCCGGCCAGATGCCACCTGACGCGCGACCTCGGGGCTCAGATATGACCCGCCGCGTGCGACGGTGCGGATTGCCTGTTCCAGTTCCGCTGCGTCGGCGTTCTTGAGTACGTATCCTTCTGCCCCGACTGCCAACGCGCGCGCAACGTACTCCTCGTCAGCGTGCATTGAGAGCAGAACAACATGCACTTCGGGGTACCTGCCTTGGATTTGTGCGGTAGCGTCCAGCCCGTTCAGTTCCGGCATGGCGATATCCATGAGAACCACGTGCGGACGCAGTTCGTCCACTTGATCCAGCGCGTCCCGTCCGTTTGCGGCCTCGGCCACCACGTCGATGCCGGGAAGATTGGCCACGAGAGCGCGCATTCCCGACCGCACGAGGGTGTGATCGTCAGCTAGCAGGACGCGTATGTTCTGCATGTCAGGGAGACATTTCCGGGCGACTGCCGTATTTCCCGGCAACGTAGCTGGCACCGAACGGTTCCAGAGGGAACCG
>JBDGYW010000171.1:0-9821 GCA_039588935.1 Gemmatimonadota bacterium
TCGAACTCGGCGGAGGCGATGCATCGTCGACAGTGATATCGCCGAAGATCTTCGATGAATTCGTTGTACCATATGACACCGAATTGATTCGCGAAGCGCATCGGGCTGGGCAGAAAGTCGTGTACCACACCTGCGGCGGCATGATGCCGCTGCTGGAGCAGATTGCCGACATGGGCGCCGACGCAATGGAGACTTTCACTCCACCATCTCTCGGTGGCGATACGGACCTTGCCGAAGCGAAAGCCAGGATAGGAGATCGAGTATGTATGGTCGGCGGTTTCGACCAGTGGCGCTTCTTTCAAGGCTGTACCATGGAGGAAACGCGAAATGCTGTGCGGCGGAGTTTTGAGGAGGCAGGACAGGGTGGTGGCTTCATCCTCGCACCATCAGACCATTTCTTCGATGCGGACGTGGAGTTGATCAAAGCCTTTGCCGAAGAAGCGCGCACCTGCACATACCGTTGAGCGTCAGGCCGTACTACCCTCTCCTCCTCCCGCCTCTCCCGTATGTGCCGCCCCTCCCGTCGGCAACAAGTAATAGAGCAAGGCGGTCCCAACCACCGCGGCAGCGGCTGACGCACCCAAGATTCCCACTTTCGCTGCTTCCAGCAGCTCACCCTCCAAGGCAAGACCCGCAATGAATAAAGCCATCGTGAATCCAATGCCGGCCAAAACACCGCCCGCTGCGAGTGCAGCCCAGCTTACTCCTTGAGGCAACTTTGCCAGCCCGATACGAACGGCAAAGAAGCTCAACAACACGACACCGACGGGCTTTCCAATGAACAGCCCGGCCGCCGCCGCGTGAGCCACAGGGCTGGTCAGTCCTGAGACTCCGATCGGCACGCCGGCATTGGCGAGAGCGAAGATCGGCATGATCAGGAACCCCACCCATGGGTGCAGGGCGGTAATCAAGTATTCCACCGGTGAAACGGTCTCCCGTGCTAGCGTCCGGAAGCGCGCTACCTGGCTTGCTCTTTCGGTGTGCCGGGGCCACTCATCACCCTGGGTGATCTCATCGACTCGCTCCAGAACCTTCCGGAATGCGTGTGCTCCAACGAATTCATTCGCTGGCGTCATGAGACCGAGTACCACTCCTGCAATGGTTGCGTGGATTCCCGACTCGTGAAATGCGAACCATACCAGTCCCCCGGCGCCCACGTAAACCAAGATGCTTCGTACTCCGAGTCTGGCCAGAGCGTACACCGCCCCAATACCCAAGAACCCTAGGAGCAATGCAGTCCAATTCAACGCGCCACTGTATCCGATGGCTATTACCAGGATGGCGCCGATGTCGTCCGCGATGGCGAGCGAAAGCACCATCACTCGCAATCCTGCTGGGACTCGAGGGCCCAGGATCGCCATACATCCAACCACAAACGCGATATCTGTAGCCATCGGAATGCCCCATCCGCGCATTCCTGGTTCGCCGGCTTGGAGGGACAAGAAGATCGCCGCCGGCACCAGCATTCCGCCAATCGCCGCAAAAATCGGTAGGGCCGCACTGCGCGGATCTCGCAGTTCTCCGATCACCAGTTCGCGTTTGACTTCGAGCCCGATGACAAAGAAGAAGATGCCCATGAGCCCGTCATTGATCCAATGTTTTATGCTGTACGACAGTTCCACGGCGCCAAACGTGATAGCGAACTCGGAATCCCAAAAAGCCAAGAAGGAACTGCTCCATGGAGAGTTCGCAAGAGCCAGAGCCACAACAGTTGCTGCAAGCAGCACGATGCCACTGGCCGCCTGCACGCGCATGAACCTCTCGATGGGGCCGGTTAGGCGACGGATCGGTCTGGTGGGGAGGCCGAGGAACGGTGTGTCAAGCTCTTGCACTAATCACTCCTCACATCCGACGGAGCATCACGTACATAGTGATTACATCCGGCGCTCCAGCATAGCGAGCGTCCTGTTTTATCACGCCAATCAGTTCGGAATTGTCCGTGTACATCAGGGCGCGGCCTCCTTCACTGAGTGTGCGGACCTTTCCCTTTTCCACCTCTGCCGACAGCCGCTGTTCGAAGTCGTCACTCCGCGGCAGCGACACGTCGAAACGGGCGATCACGATATGCTCGTTCAGGATTCGTTCGACGCCGCTGCGCGCCATTTCCCGCGCATCGATCACTCGTACAACGCCCGTATCGAGCTGAGCAGGGTAGTGTCCTGCGGCCAGCGGTACCACACCTGTGCACCCGTGAGCGACAAACGCCACCAAGGCGATTCCGGAGAACATAGCTAATGCGCGGAGCATAGTGAGCCTCATTATGCGGGATAGTCGAAACTAGATGTGGGAACGGCGAGACGCCAGTTCGGTCTCGAACAAGAACGGGGACGCTGCTGGAGCGTCCCCGCTAATCTGGTCCAGATCCATGTTGTACGCGCTAATTCGTGATGCGCACAGCTACCCGCCTCGACGTCAGTCGAGCGCTTTGAGCGCGGCCTCGTAGTCTGGCTCCTCGACGATCTCCGGGACCTGCTCCGTGTAAACCACTTTGCCGGCTTCGTCTACGACGACCACGGCGCGGGAGAGTAGCCCGGCCAACGGGCCGTTTGCGATCCGCACGCCATAGGCGTCTCCGAAACTCCGGTCTCGCAGCTCGGATGCCGGCACGACGTTCTCCAGACCTTCAGCCGTGCAGAACCGTCCGTGGGCAAACGGCAAGTCCAGCGAAGCACAGACCACCACGGTGTTGTCCCTGCTTTGTGCTTCCGAATTAAAACGGCGAACTGACGCGGCACAGACCTCAGTGTCCAGACTCGGGAAGATGTTCAGTACCACTTTCTTGCCGCTCATGTCACTCAGCTTTACATCAGAAAGATCCTTGCCAGTAAGAACGAAATCAGGTGCATTCGAACCAACCGCAGGTAGGGCGCCGACCGTGTTGATCTTGTTGCCCTTCAAGGTGATTTCCGCCATGTATCCTCCAAAAGAGTTGTTGGGATCGTATCGCAAACGATGCCCATGTAGTTGCCACCCCACCACAAAGGTGATGTATTCCAGTATCTAATTGTCTATTAAGAAAGATTGGCGGCGCCGTTCCTGCAAGTGCGGCTTGGGTTGCATTGTGATCAACTCGGGAGCCAGTTGTGTTTGCCACAGAATGAGGCTGATTTTCACGGATGATTTGCTGGGTTGGGTGGGACATTCAAGTCCCACGGTTCTCCGCGCATATCCGCGTCCGTCAGCGACCATGACATCCGGTGCATAGGTGGCGTGAGATCCCCTACTGGCGGTGCTATACTTGGGTTGGGTGTCACGAATTGCTAAGGGAGGAGCTTTGCTTCCACGTTTTGGTGGTACACGTCTCGTTGCGGTGGTGCTAGGGAGAACAGGCGTTGTTGCCACGATAATGCTCGCGGCCTGTTCCTTCTTTGGAATCGGCCGAACCCAGTGGAATGCCGGAGATCTCCACCTGTCTGTTGATGCACGAGGCCGGATCGTTCGTTTGATCGACGCCAATACCGGTCACAACTACAAGGCTGACGTGGTCGAGTCGCCCCTGCTGTCGCTGCAAATCGACAGCTCGCTCCATCCTCCTCGGACTTTTGACTGGGATACAGAGGCTGAGATAGCGACGCTCGTGTATCCGGGAGATGTGACAGCCCAGCTGCGTGTCACTTCCAAGCAGACACACTTGGTTCTCGAGTTGATTTCCGTCTCGCATGCCGACCGTGTTGAACTGGTGGTATGGGGTCCATATGCGACGACTGTCTCAGACACAATCGGTGAGACCGTCGGCGTTGTGCGTGACTCGCGGTTCGCTATCGGTATTCAGTCTCTGAACCCGAAGACGCTCGGCGGGCTTCCCTGGCGAGACAACGACTTCCCACCGCAGGTCGACCTGTTCGAATCTGGTGATTTCAGCGATTTGAGCGAAGAAGGGAAACGGTATGTCCTCTACAGAGTCGAGGCCGCGAAGCCTGAAGACTTTGGCAGCACACTCCAGGCCTATTGTCGCAGCAGGGACAGCGACCGAGTCATCGCCAACTGGAGCCACGAGCTTTTCACGGCGCCCGCGTATCACGACGGCGGTGTCGTTGGATCCGAGATTGCCATTTTCGGCTCGACAACGGAAGCGGCTCTTGAAACCATCGGAAGGATCGAGGCAGAGGAGAATCTGCCGCATCCGATGATTGACGGTGATTGGGGAAAAACAGCGCGGTCGGCATCGGCGGCTTACCTGATCCTCAACTTCGGTGAGGAAGACGTCGAAGACGCGATCGCGTGGACGAAGCAAGCGGGGTTGCGGTATCTGTATCACCCCGAGCCGTTCGAGACATGGGGGCATTTCAAACTCAACAATCGATTTCCGAACGGTCGACAGGGATTGCGCCAATGTGTTGACAAGGCAGCGGATCGAGGTGTAATGGTCGGCGTTCACACACTGTCCAACTTCATCACCACCAATGATCGATATGTGACACCTATTCCTGACAAGCGGCTGGCGAGGGTGGGTGAGAGCGTTCTCGGTGAGAGTGTCGACGCCTTTGACACCGAGATTCCAATTGCAGAGCCGGACTTCTTCACCCAGTACGAGAACAACACGTTACGTACTGTTGTCATTGGCGACGAACTGATTCAATACAGAACCGTTTCGGAACGAACACCGTGGCGACTGCTCGACTGCGAACGGGGTGTCTTTGGCACCAGAGCGAAATCGCACCGCTCGGGGGATACAGTTGGAATGTTGGCCGACCATGCATACCGAGTCTTCTTGACCGACGCGGATCTGGGCGTCGAGATGGCGGCCAACCTTGCGGATCTCTTCAACGAAACGGGGCTGCGACAGATCTCGTTCGACGGTGTCGAGGGCAACCAGTCGACGGGCATGGGGAACTACGGAGAGGTCTTGTTCACGAATAGCTGGTACAATCATCTGTCTGACGATATCCGACAGCACTACATCGCCGACGCCAGTCGCACGACCCACTACTTTTGGCACATCTACACTCGCATGAATTGGGGCGAGCCCTGGTACGCTGGTTTCAGAGAGAGCCAGACCGAATATCGCCTCAAGAATCAGCCGTATTTCAGGCGCAATTACATGCCGGGTATGCTTGGGTGGTTCCGCATGACCGAGCAGGTGAGCATTGAAGACGTGGAGTGGATGTTGGCCCGTTCGGCCGCATTCGATGCGGGGTACTCCTTTGTGACTTCGTACGAGGCTCTCGAGGGCAACGGATTCACAGATCGGATATTGGACGCGATTGGGCTCTGGGAGCGCGCGCGTATGGCCGCTGCCTTCAGTGCGGATCAGAAGAGCCGCATGGAGAACGTCAACAATGAGTTCATTCTCGCAGCGGTCAACGAAGGAGGTTGGGAACTGACACAGGTGTACCCACAGATCTTCCGGCACGAGCGTGCGGTGCGTCAACCTGGTGAGCCAACATCTTCCACGTTCGAGATTGATAATCCAGGTGACGAACAAGTGCTTCGATGGATCTTGACCGCTGAGGATGGCAGCGTATTCGATATCAGTATGACGATTGATTCCCGGGATGCCGTAGTCCTTCCGACTCGGCTCGAGCAGGATTGGACACTGCGATACGAAGGCGGGAATGTCGCCACTATTCACGATGCCAGTAATCGCCGGGTGGGTGACATTCCCTTGGAGGAAGCGGACTTCCGAGTCGCCTCCGGGCGTCACTCGATATCCTTTGCTTCTTCGTTGAGGCCGGACCAGGAAGCCAGGGCCAGGCTAGAGCTTCGACCCCGTGGGCGCACCGAGTCAATCCTCCGGCCCTGAGGTTACAGCACGATGGTTGTTCTGCAGAGAAAGGATGCGCCAGCAATCGTTTGAACCCGAAGAAGTGACATATGCACTGTGGGTGGATTGCGCGTTCCTCGTTTGCGTGTAGAGTTGAGCCGAGCATCCACCCTTGTTTTCCGGAACAGTGGGAGAGTCGTGGTGACCGAGATTGTGACGCGCTTGAGGGACGCTTTGGCGGAGCGGTACGATGTGGACCGAGAAATCGGTCAGGGTGGGATGGCGACCGTGTTTCTCGCGACAGACGTCAGGTACGACCGAAAGGTGGCCATCAAGGTACTTTCCCCCGAACTGGCCGCTTCCGTTGGTTCTGAGCGCTTCGTTCGCGAGATCGAGATAGCCGCAAAGCTGCAGCACCCACACATATTGCCGGTTTACGACTCCGGTGAGGCGGATGGGTTGTTGTACTACGTGATGCCGTTTGTCGAAGGGGAGTCGCTCGGAGACCTGGTTGCCCGTGATGGGGCCCTGAGAACCGCAGACGCGATCCAGATCACGCGGGATGTTGCGGGAGCACTGGACTATGCCCACCGGCAGGGAATTGTCCACCGCGACATCAAACCAGCCAACATCCTGATCTCCGACGGCAACGCCGTCGTCGCCGATTTTGGGATCGCGCGCGCGATAAGCGTGTCAGGAGGGGCGGCGTTGACGCAAACCGGCATCGCGATCGGCACACCGTCGTATATGAGCCCCGAACAGGCCTTCGGTGGCGAGAATGTGGATGGACGAACTGATGTTTACGCTCTCGGGTGCGTGCTGTTTGAGATGCTGAACGGACGTCCAGCGTTCAGCGGCAACACACCGCAATCGATCATCGCTCAGAGCATCTCGGGTGACATACCCAAGCTGGAAAATGACTCGATGGGTATGCAGCCGGTTGTCGAGCGCGCGATGGCAAAGGAGCCGGACGACAGATACCAGACAGCTGGTGAGCTACGTGCCGCACTCAGCCTTGGTGGGACGGGTACGGTCACTGTTGTTTCTCGGCGCCGCGCCCGTACCGCCGCTGCCGTGATCGTGGGCGTTATGGCTGTGATTGCCGCTGCCGCACTCTGGCCCCGCGGTTGGAGCGTTGAGGGTGATCCCCGTCACAGTCTCATAATCTTCCCGTTCGAGAACAAGACCGGCGATGTCGGCAACGACTACCTGCAAGAAGCGTCGATGAACCTGTTGGGCCTTGCAGTCTCGAATTGGGAGGACCTGCGGCTCTATGACGATGAGCGCACCAGTTCTCTGATGCGGCGACGCGATCTCGATTCACCGGCGGATGTGGACTTCCAGGTCGCACAGGAAATTGCCAAAGATGCGCGCGTTGGGACACTTGTTCTCGGTGACATTCGACGCGAACGCGACTCGATCGCCGTCGAGGCCAAGGTGCACGACGTTGGCACCGGCGATCGTATCTCAACCGAAGTGCTTCGCGCGAGCTATGATGCAGACCCGCGCCCGCTATTCGACTCCCTTGCCGCGAGGATACTTCAGGTCAGCGGTGCGCCAGCCGGAGTGAACCCCGCACTCGTTGCACAGACGACGCATTCCTTAGAGGCGTACAGGGCCTATCTGCGCGGTGTCGAGAGCCTCCAGCGTTTCGAGATCGACTCGGCGAGGGCCCAGCTGCAGCGTGCGGTTGAACTGGACTCCACGTTTGCGCTCGCATACCTCCGCCTGCGCGACGTCGATGGCTGGGCGGGACTCGAGAGCAACCCAGAGAGGCGCCGTGAATGGGTTGCGAAGGCGCATGCTCACAGTGCCGCGCTGCCGCCGCGACTCCGCACGCTCCTACAGTTCCATGTGGCGTACGAAAACGGTGAGTTCCGGGAAGCCCGCCGGCACGTGGAGGACCTGATCGCGCGCGACTCGGCAGATGCCGAGGCGTGGTATCAGCTTGGCGAGGCACACTTTCATCACAATTCGCAGGGTGTGTTGGAGGGGCCGGATATCCATCCTGACACGCTGGGCAACATCGGCAAGGCATTGTATGCTTTTCGCCGTACCCTCGAGATCGAGCCACGTTACATGATGGCGTACCAACATGTCCTCGACTGTTTGGGAGCCTGTGCGCGTGGCACCCGATGGCTTTGCTTTGAGGACTCCGCCGTCTACGCGTCACGGAGCGAGCTCGCCTCACGGTATGGTGCGGAACGAGTTGAGGAGATGCGTCGCGAGGCAGGCGAGGCCAGCGTCGTCGCTGGACACGACTGGGTCGACGCGGTCCCCCAATCGGGGCGGGCTCGCTCCGCGCTGATCAACCTTCTGTATGGTCAAGAGCGGTTCGGTGAGATGCGCGCACAGCTCGGTGCACTCCGGGTCACGGGTGATGTCCTTGGGTCGCGCATCTGGGAAACACGTCTCCTTCTGCGCGAGGCCCGCTATCGCGAAGCCGCGGACACTGCTGTGGAATCGATGAGCGATGTGCGTGTGCTTGAGTCTCTCATGGCCGATGGTGACGGTGTCTTTGCTGCGCTCGCGATCCTCGCTGGTGGCGGTCGCAGGGATGCGATGGAGCGTCTGCTCGATGATCTGGTGTCCGCCATCGCGGAGCTGATGGATGAGGTAAACACATTTGGCATACCGACGCCGGTGGAGCTCCTGACACCAGGGCTCACGCTACTGCTCGCAGGTGATATCTATACCGAGGCTGACCCGCTTGGAGTCATGGGACTCGCCTGGCTCAACTCCGTGGACTCACTCTGGGGTGATGACCCGACGTTGCTCAGAACCGGAGTGCAAGGTTCCCAGGTGCTGCTCACGAATGCCTACCTGGCCACGCGGGACTCGATTCTGCTTTCGAGCGTGCTGCAATTATCGGATACTACGGATTCGCGGATGTGGTTGGTCATGGATGCGCACCTGGGGTTGGACCGATGTGATACTGCGCGAGTCGAGGCGGATCTCGACCGAGCTGTTCCTGACCCGAGTTCCATGGCATTCGGCGGGACTCAGGGCGCGATCCTGCGTTTTGCGTGGGCCGATCTCTACGCGCGCCTTGGCCGCACCGAAACTGCCCTGGGTATTTACGAAGGCTTTGATGTAGACGAAGGACGCTTATTTCATCCGGGGCTCCACGTACGTTCGTATGCGGAGCGCGGTGCGCTCTACCAGCAGTTGGGAAACACGGATCGCGCCATTGAGATGTACCAGCTGTTCGTGGATGCGTGGCGGAACGCGTCACCGAGCCTGCAGCCGCTTGTCGAACAGGCGCGTTCGACTATCGCAGCACTTGGTGGTGCAGTGGCGCCTCCGAGACGTTAGAAACCTCGGGATGCGGCTTGTTTGTTGGTACGACCGTTGTGGATCAACACAAGAGTACGGCAGTCCTAGAAACGTGCGCAAATAACGAGGATTGATGATGAACGTTATCCAGGAGTACTGGCAGACCGCACTCGACTTCCTTCAGCCCTATCCCTATCTGCAGGCCCTAATGATCATTGTTGTCTTCCTGGTGCTTGCCGTTCTGGTAGACCGAGTGATATCAGGGGTTGTGAGTCGTGTGGTGTCGCGAACCCAGACCCAATTGGACGATCGTCTCGTCGCCATAATGCACCGGCCCATTTTCACGACTGTGGCCTTGATGGGACTCATCTTGGCCACGTATCAACTCGATTTCAACTATGTCTTGTTGCTGGCAACAATCGGAGTCATCAAGACACTGCTGGTTCTGATCTGGCTTACATTCGCGATGCGCCTCTCCGGCATGGTTCTCGGTGCAATGAAGCGGCAGGAAGACCGTTTTCGGTTCGTTCAGCAGACAACGGAACCTCTGCTGAAGAACAGCTTGGCGGTAGTTCTATTCGTAGCGGCGACGTACACGATTCTGGTCGCGTGGGACGTCAACGTCACCGGGCTCGTCGCCTCAGCCGGTATCCTCGGCCTGGCGCTAAGCTTCGCGGCACAGGATACATTAGCCAACTTGTTTGCGGGTGTGGCCATCCTGGCCGACCGCCCCTATCAGATCGGTGACTACATCATTCTGGACAGTGGTGAACGGGGCCAAGTGACTCACATCGGCTTGCGCAGTACCCGGTTGCTGACTCGTGATGACGTGGAGATCTCC
>JBDGYW010000172.1:0-9814 GCA_039588935.1 Gemmatimonadota bacterium
AACGCGTGACCTGCCTCGGGGAACGCGTGACCTGCCTCGGGGAACGCGTGACCTGCCTCGGGGAACGCGTGACCTGCCTCGGGGAACGCGTGACCTGCCTCGGGGAACGCGTGATCTGCCTCAGGGAACGCGTGACCTGTCACAGAGTAACCGGCAGACCCTGTTCCGGAGAGCCATGTCGACACCTGCAATTCCATATTTGGCAGGGCGTTACACGATTCAGGCGCATCACGCGGGGGACGGCTGGCCGTCTGACGGGTGCGGCGGAGCTGAGCGAGCCGGCCCCTCCCTGCAGTCCTTCACGAAACCGAAAACCGCGCTCGCACCTCTTTGCTGACGTCAGTGGGCTTTCCGGTTCTTCTGTCAATGGGGCACCATACCGTGCGGGCACGCGCAAGCAGTTTGGAATCGGTGCTCCGCAGCAGCTCGGTGTGGCGCTCGAAGGCGCGACGCGACGCAGACCCAACCCATGTTCGCGCCAGGATCTCATCGTCGAGAAATGCCGGACGTTTGTAATCGATCTCGTGGCGCAGCACGACCCAGAGTAGCGCTTCCTGGTCGGCTGGGGCGGCTGCGGCTTGCCAATGAGCAACGGCGGCATCCTGTACCCAGCGGAGGAAGACGACATTGTTGACGTGGCCCAGCATGTCTATGTCGTCCTTCTGAACCTCGATCCTGATCTCGTGGTGTTCTGGAGTCGCGTTCATGCATTTGTCCTGGCAGTGTCCGGGAAATGTCATCGACCAAGATACCCGGCTGCCGAGTCATTGAAAGACCCGCTCAACCACTGACCTGCGCTGGCACTACTCGGTGCGAAGCACCTCAATCGGATCGATTCGAGTGACACGTCTGGCGGGGAGATAACTCGCGAGCATTGTAGCCGAGTACAGTAGAATAGCGGCCAGCCCGAATGATGCAGGATCCGCGGCATCAACCTCGAAGAGCATCGATGACAGAAGTCGTGTCAGTCCCCACGCTGCCCCCAGACCCACGATCACGCCCGTTCCAGCAGCTATCGCTCCCTGCCGCAGCATGAGCTTCAGGACGCCGCTCGCAGGCGCGCCCAGAGCAATCCGAATCCCAAGCTCTCTACTCCTCCGCGAAACCGCATACGCGATGACTGCATAGATGCCTATCACCGCCAGGACGGTGGCGAACACCGCGAAGATGGCAAGTACGCTCATCACCAACCGCGTGTTGCCCCTGGCCTGCGCGCCTAGCTCCTCAACGGTAAACACACTGTGTATCGGAATGCTGGCGTTCAGAGTAGCGAGTTCAGCGCGAATTGCCGGCAAGGCAGCGAACGGATCGTTGGCCGTTCGAACGATGAAGGTCGGGTTCTCAACCGGGACCTGGCGCGAGGACACATAGACCGTGGGTTGCACTCCAACTTCAGCGCCCGAGTACCGAATATCACTGACGACACCCACCACCTCAGCCGACGACCCCTCGGGCGTGAAGCTGTGCCCAAGAGAGAGCCGTTGACCGAGAGCCGTCTCGCTGGGAAACAACTCCTGGGCGGCGGCCTCATTCAGAATCAACGTCTGTGGAGCATCTCTCCAGTCTGCAGACGAAAACGAGCGACCTTCGAGTAGCCGTGCTCCAACGGCTTCGAAGTACGAGTCCTCCACGATTGCGGTGCCGACCCGCAGCCATTCACTCTCGGGAATTGCCGGTCTCCCCTCGATGGCCCGAACCTGGGAGGATGCGCAGAGGCCGCCGAGCGGCGCACAACCCGTCGTCGCGGCGTTCACGCCTGGCAATGACTTGAGACGCTCCACGAAACTCTCCTGGAAGGCCATCGCCCCGGCGGCGTCGGCGTCGCTGAGTCTGAAATGCGGATCGTTGGACTCGGCCGTTCGCGGCAGCGTGTACGAGAACGCCAGAAGGTTGCGCTCGTCTATGCCGGTGTGGACGTGCTGCAACTTGGTCATGCTGAACACCATCAAACTCGCACCCACCAGAAGGATCAACGCCAAAGCCACCTGGCCGCCCACGAGTACTCCTCTCATGTCGAGCCAACGCACCAATCTTTCACCGCCGGTGGTCGCTGCGATTGGTGTCCTCAACTCGTCGAGTTGTCTCGCCGCAGAAAGCTTCACCGCGGGCAACACACCGAACAAGAGGCTGGTCACAATGGTTAGGCCCAGTGCAAACAGCGCCACCCCACCGTCGATACCTGTCTGGTCGAGGTTCACGAACTGGAGATCATTTGAACCGCCGATCCACGATTCCGGGGCAAGGTACGCCAATGCATCAACTCCCCAGGCTGCAAACAGGAGGCCCGCAGCACCACCGATCAGGCCGACAGTCAGGCATTCGATGAAGTATTGCCTTGCTACTCGCCACCTTCCTGCACCGATGGCTAGTCGTATTGCCGTTTCTCTAGCTCGTGCGTTGGCCCTCGCCAGGAGCAACCCAGCGAGATTGGCGCAGACAATGAGCAGTACCAAACCAGCGGCAACCGCGAGAAGCAGTAGCGACGCCCGTGCCGTTTCGTTCGTGGCGACAGATCGGAATGGTCGAACCGTGGGTATCAGGTCTCCTGTGGAGCCATGGTCCGGCCATAGGCGCCGGATCTCGCGAGCCACAGGGGACAGCTGAGCCTCCGCGGCCTCATACGATACCCCTGGCCTCAACCTGCCGAGCATTGAAAACCAATGAGAACCGTGATTGCCGACTCTCCAACGGTCGAGTAACACGCCCGCAGCAGCCATCGGAAGCCAGAGTCGACCTCTGCCGGTCACGCCGCCAAAGCCTCGTGGCATAACTCCAACGATTGTCACGGCATTCCCGTTCACAAAAACCTCTCGGCCCAGCACATTGGGGTCGCGTCCGAATCGACTGGCCCAGAGACCGTCACCAATCCACACGACGAGTGATGGTGAGTCTTTGTCTCCGTCCTCCAGAGTAAACGTGCGCCCAATAGTCGGAGAGGCTCCGAGCAGGCGGTAGTAATCCGGCGTCACCACTTCTGCATCGATTCGTTCGGCATCACCCACGCCGCTTAGAGTCACTTCTAGGAGCGAGTAACAGGCTAGTGGATCCACCAACCTGTCAGGAATGTCACGGAGCATCTCGAACTCCGGATAGGACGCGCCATGGTACGTGTATCCCGGATAGACGTGAGAGATGTGGGGCAGCACGAGCCGCTCCGCCTCGGGGTACGGTGGGTCCGCCAAGATGGCGTCCTTCAGCACGCTGAAGATCGCGCTGTTGCCGCCGATGCCAACCGCCAAGATCAATACCGCTGCAACCGTGAACCTGGGTGCCTTGCTGATTTGCCTCACCGAGTATCGAAGATCCTGCCACAACGTCTCCAAGAAAGTCCCTCGTCGTGTCACTTTGTTGAATCCGAGGACATTCCTGCTCAATGCCCAGACGGCGGCATTTGTTCGACCGGCAATATCGGACAGAAAAGAGGTTCGTTGTTCGGCTCCCCGCGACAAAGCCGCGACGAAGTCGCCGGGCGTTGGCGGCCGTTCATCTCGGTCGAGTGCCATCGAACTTGCCAACGCACCGCTCATGGCTCTCGGCAGGTAGGGCACCCGACTGCCCAGATCGGGTACGGATTCGCGGAAGCGCTTCGCCACGGTCTCCGTTGTATTCGCGCCTTCAAAGGGCTTCTCACCCGACAGCATTTCGAACACGACACAGCCGAGGCTGTAGATATCTGACCTTGCATCGAGATCCCCTACACCTGTCGCCTGCTCGGGGCTGACGTATGCCGGCGTGCCGGCCGACGCGTCGATCTCCCGTCGCGCGCCCCACTCGAACACTTCGGCGTGGATGGCACGTGAGATGCCGAAGTCGGCCACGTAGGCGTGCTCGTCTGCAAGCAAGATGTTCTCGGGCTTCACATCGCAATGCACAACTTGATGTTCGTGTGCAAAAGTGAGGGCCGCCGACACGCCCCTCGCCACCGCTATCGTCTCCGCGACAGTGAACCTCCCGTCTCGACCTAGACGCTCCCGCAGGGAGCCGCCCCGTATGTAGGGCATAACGTAGAACGGATGTCCGGCGGCTTGCCCTGAGTCGTACAGCGGCAAGATGTTCGGGTGCTCGAGTCGAGCGGTGTAACGAATCTCCTTCAGGAAGCGATCTACGCCGATCCCGCAGACCGCCTCCGGAGAGACCACCTTGACGGCTACGAGCCGACCATGCTTGATATCACGTGCCAGATAGACGGTTCCCATCCCGCCGTGGCCGAGTTCCTTCTCGAGCAGGTAGCGGTCCGCCAGTGCCGCCTGAAAGTCCGCTTCGATCCCGCTCTTTGACTCGTGTGAAAACAACTCCTCGAACGGAACTCCAAGCGCCTCTAGCAGAAGGTCGCGGGTTTTCTTCGATGGGTAAGGGTGTTTTCCGTTCACGATCCCCGACCAGTGGCCCCGCGAAAGCCCGAGCCGGATGGCCCAATGGTTCTGGCTCAGTTTGCTGTCGGCAAGCAACTCGAGGAGTCGATTGTGGTTGAGTCGGATTCGCATGGCGCGCCTCTGGGGTTCGTGCGACAAGATACGCGCTGGCCGCGGAAAAGTTGCACTCGGACGGAATAAAGTGTTTCAACAAGTTCTAGATTTTTGCCCGGGTCCAAAGTCAACCGTCTCACTGAGTCTTGCGCACACTCCAATTATCGGAAAGACTTCAAGTACGGCGACCGGTTCGACGGAGCAAGCGTCGTCGAGTCAGCCCGGCTTTCGCTTCTGTCAGGAGGCTGTGATGCGTGGTGTGACATGTGGACGTCTATTGCGGTTGCTCGCTCTTTGGGGGGTGGCGGCGTGCTCAGCGTCCGATCGGGCAGATCCACCTGGTGCTGTACCCGGGAGTTTCTCTCGTGCCGAGTTCGCTTCACTTCGGTGGTTGGACGGCGCTTGGAGAGGATCTGGCGGGAATCAGGACTTCTTCGAGGGCTATCGAGTCGTCGACGACACGACGATCACGATTTCTTACTACGTTGATTCGACTCTTCACGAGGTTCGCGACAGCGGCAGTGTCTACTTGCGTGGAGACAGGGTTTACCATGCCACGGGCGGTGGCTTGTGGATCGCAACGCGCTTGGACAGCGTTTCAGTCGACTTCGCACCACACGAGAATTCGAATAATGCATTCACCTGGACCCGTCAGACGCCGAATAGCTGGGTAGCGGTATTGAGATTCGCGGACGGCCGGGAGGTCGCCTATCGCCTGGAGAGAATCGACCAATGAGCGATGGGCGGTGCCCGGTGTCAGGCAGCTTAACTCGCACGCAAATACGGATTATCAGTTTTCAACGCAACACAACGAACGTGCTGAAGCACTCGTAGCCGAGAAATGTCAGGAACCCGAGAAGCACCCGAGAAGTTCTCGCGCGGCGAAATCCAACAGATCCGGAACGCGATGGCCGCGCCCGACACCCGAATAGCCTGCCCACTATGTGATGGACTGCTGACAGTCAGCCACCCTGTCGACGGACCTCACGGGCCCTGCTTCTTCGTGGGCTGCAGGCCCTGCAGTCGCAAAGCTATCATCACTGACATACCGGGGACCTGGCGACCTGCACCGAGAGGCTAGGAGATGAAATCAGTGCTGGTGATCCGGCAATCATGAACCTGACTGGGTGGCAGACAAACTGATAGGGTGACAATTGTGAGGCTCTCATGATCGTAGCCATCTTGGATGACGACAGCAGCCGGTGTGCCGAAATGGAGCGCTCCCTGATCCGAGCGGTGTCCGAGGCTACTCTGGAGTTCTTTGATAGCGCACCGGACATGATTGCGTGGCTCGCCCGCCACATGGAGGAGGTGGCGCTGGTATCGCTGTCTCACGACCTCGGGCCCAGCCGCCTGCTCGACGGCATGTTGTTCGATCCCGGCACGGGGCGCGACGTAACCGACTTCATCGTTGAGATGGATAGGCCGGTTCCTGTGGTCGTCCACGCGCGGAGCGGCTCTGGCGGCAGGAGCATGCTGGCCATGCTCGAACATTCTGAGTGGCCCTGCATCAGGGTTGAGCCGCAAGATGGTCTGGAGTGGATAGACACCGAGTGGACGCCCCGCGTCGCCGAACTGTTGCGCGAGCCGATTGACGCCTGAGCATCTGCCGCAAAGACAATGATGGCTCGAATATGCAGCAGAAGCCGCAGACGTAGTAGCTCGGCGGTACAAGGCACGCGAAGGAGGCAAGACTGAGTCGGAAGATCCACGCAGTGACGGGGGCCTTTGGGTATTCCGGCCGTTACATCGCACGGCGCCTTCTCGACGCCGGCGAGCAAGTGATCACGCTCACGAACTCCTCGGTCGACCGCGAGCCATTCGGGAGTCGGGTGCGTGCGTTCCCACTCGACTTCAGCCGCACCGCCGACCTCCGCAGGTCGCTCTCGGGTGTAAGCGTTCTGTACAACACCTACTGGGTGCGGTTCAACCACCGGGCCTTCACCTTCGCTCAGGCAGTGAAGAACTCGGAAGTCCTTTTCGCTACGGCACGAGACGCCGGTGTGAGTCGTGTCGTCCACGTGAGTATCACGAACCCGTCTCTCGAGTCACCGCTAGAGTACTTTAGGGGAAAGGCGGAAGTCGAGAAGGCGCTCAGGGACTCCGAGGTGTCGCACGCGATCCTTCGGCCCACCGTGTTGTTCGGGAAGGAAGACATCCTTATCAACAACATTGCCTACATGCTGAGGCGCGTCCCTGTATTCGGCGTGTTCGGCGACGGTGAATATCGGTTGCAGCCAATATTCGTCGAGGACCTCGCCAAGGCTGCGGTCGACTATGGAGCACGCCCGGAGAATGTGATTATCGACGCGATCGGTCCGGAGACATTCACCTACCGAGAGCTAGTGCGGGTCATCGGTCAGGCGATAGGACATAAGCGACGAGTAATATCAGTGCCGCCCTCGGTGGGATATCGTATCGCGGTCGCACTTGGCAAGGCAGTCGGCGACGTTATCATCACCCGCGATGAGATTCGCGGATTGATGGACGGGCTACTGTGTGTCGACTCTCCACCTCTGGGGGAGACACGCCTCTCAGAGTGGGCCACGGAGAATGGATCTGAACTCGGCGTCTCCTACGCCAGCGAGTTGGCCCGGCGGCGGGTCTCGAAGGATTGAACCTCGGTACCATGCACTAGCGGGAGGTCTGTTCATTGAGCACATTTGCTGATACTTCTGACCTACTCTTGTTGTGTTGTGGGGTTCGATGCCCGTCCACTACGACTACGATCCTGACTTGAACGCCGTGATCGTGCACCTGAAGGGCACGGTCCGGAAGTCCGAAGTACTCGAATACCAGGACAGACTGCTGGCCGACGATGCTGTCCAGCATGGCTACTATGAGATCGTCGATTTCAGCGCCACGGACGACTACACGGTGTCCGAGGAAGATCTGGCAGAGATTTCCTTGAAGGGTGAAGAAGTGGCGGCCGCAAAGGGCCACTTACGCTCGTATTACTATGCCGACAGTCGCAAGGCATATGGGATTGCAAAGACGCTCCATGCCCTCGGTGACGATCATGGTTTCGATGTCGAGGTATACCGGGATTGGGAGGAGATGGTCAGGGTAATGGGGATAAGGGCGCAAGAAACGTCGTAGTCTGCCAAGCTAGCTGCCGGTATTCAAAGTGCCAGCACCACCCTGTACGTTACGCCATCGAGCGTTATCTCTCCGGTCAGATGCGTTTCTTCGAACACCAGCGACATTCCATTGAAAAAGGTGTCGGCGGATTGAGCTAGCGTGACCGTGTTACCGTCCAACTCCCATGTACCGTTCAGGCTGACATCGATAGCGCAGCATCCAGCGGCGTCAGGGGGAATGTAGAGGCGTCCATCCGTGGTGCCTTCGGCAGTGAGGATGAGTTCAATAGTCGCTCCGAGCCTGATCCGATCTGTCACCACTCCGCCTTCTTCTGTCGTGAACGTCACGCCATAGTAAATGCCCGACAGATTCTGCATCGTGAGCACCAGCTCTTCGGCCGGCTCGGTACTGCCGCCGCAACCGAACGCCGCAAGCGTTGCGGCGGAGAGAAAACAAAAAGTCAAACGCACCTTGCCTATCTCCCGCAACAAAATGTCAGTCGGACGCACTCCCACTATGGCCTCCCGCGCCCGATTCGCTTGTCCAGTGAGGGGTCGATGACCAACTCTAGCTCGTCGCCATGCTCGACGTTCATCCACGGAGTGACGTGGACCCCCACGGAGAGCAGGTTGATCTCAACCTGGAGGTCATAGTACTCCCAGCGAAACGTGAATGTCCTCTCGTTGAAACCGGTAACGTGACCAATGCTCACACGGCGCCCATTCCTCCAACGGGCGAACAACCTTGCATCGTAGTAGTTCTGGTTGATCACGCGCAGAGCAATCTCATTGTCGCGTAAGAATACCTGCTCATCTTCCGAGCCCCCGGACAGCCGCGCGCAGCCGATCATGTTCATGGAAACGCACGTCAGGAGCGCCAACTTGATCTTGCTGTTCATTGTTCTGTTTTCTCCTGGCTGCGCTGTCTGGATGGTATGCTTCCAGCATCATCCTACCCCACAAAGTAGCATACCGGTCCGAGGCTCTGACCGAAAGCGCGTGCTGATCTCAGGCGAAAGAAAGCTGACTGTCCAATGCTACAGCATCCCACCTATTGCTCGGTGCTGATTGTCGCAACCTCGCCACCATAAGCCTCGCGCAGCCGTTCGAGGTACTCACTGTACAGCGCCGACAGGACGCGGTGCTCCTCTTTCACTGCATTGCGGAAATCTTCGTCAGTGAGAAAGTGAAACAGCACACCTGACATGATCTTCGCGTCCAAGAGGAATCCCTGGTGGCCAACGGGTTTCATGGAATCCTCGAACCGCTCGTAGGAGTGGCCGGGAGCCGGTGAACTGAACACGCTGACTCCCACTCCAGGGATGTCGTGGGACACGAAGCCGGTTTCCTCGTAGCCAGCGGGCCTCTGTGGTTCCGGATTCAATTCTGGCGCGCCGAGCGCTTCCGCATACGCGTATGTGAGTTCCTCGAGGGTACCGGAAGTGATACCGTCTCGGAGCCGGCCGTAAGTCTCGATTTCGACTTCTGTGCCGGTGGCCAGCGCCGCTCCCCGTGCCGCATCGGCCATCATCGCCGTGATATGCTCCAGGTACACGCCGTCAGGGTACCGTATGTAATAGTCTACGACTGTCCGGTCGGGCACCACGTTGGGTGCGATTCCACCTTCTGGAATCACTCCTTGTATGGAAGCCTCCGGCCGAAATGTGGGGCGAAGACCATCCACGGCGGTGTAGAACCGCACTCCGGCGGTAAGAGCGTTACGTCCAAACCAAGATGCGCGTTGGTGGGCCGGTCTGCCGGTGAATGTGTAACGCACCATGTTGATGTTCAGGCAGCAGATGCCGAAGCCCGCCTGTCCCCGCGCCGTTTCGCTTGCTCCGTGGCTCCGTATCAAGATGTCGGCACCCTCAAACACGCCGGCCCTCCACATGATCTCCTTGGCTGGCGGACCCATCTCCTCGGCGGGCGTTCCGTACACTATCACCCGTCCCTGGATGCCTTCCGCCTCCATGTATTCTGCCAGCGCGAAGGCCGCGGCGAGGCCGACCGGACTCTGCCCATTGTGCTGGCAGCCATGAAACGGCTCGTGCGTCGACCTCAACGCGTCATACTCCAGGATCACGCCGAGCGTCGGGCCATCCGTGCCGGCTGGCGACTCCCAGGTGCCCGTGAATGCGGTGGCCAGATCAGCAAGCCCGGCCTGCGTGGAGAACCCGTGCGACTCCAATATCGCCGTCAGAGTATCGACGGCTTTGAACTCCTCGAAGCCGACCTCCGGGTTCCGTCCGATGAAATCACTCAGGTCCT
>JBDGYW010000173.1:0-9788 GCA_039588935.1 Gemmatimonadota bacterium
GGGACGCACGAGAATGTTCGTGCCGTTTCTACTATGACGATCTGATGGCCATACTGCAGTGCGCGTCAAACAGGCTGCCTAACAAGCGCCTGCAGCTGACGGCGCGGCTCGGTTCAAAAGGAAGGTCATCGCAGTTATGAAGCTGGTAACGTCTGTCTCACGATCCGCATCTAGGCGCTGGGGAGTGATCACGCCGCAGCTGATGCGCAGAGCCGTTAGGCAACTGCTCTTGCCACCAATGATTGAACGTCTCAGACGAGATCACTCAACGCCGCACGTCGGCACCCGCTGGCAATCCATTGTCTGCGCGGTTGCACTATGTGTGCTCGCCGGCGCCAGCTCGGCGTGTTCTCAGCGTACACCCCCGGACGCCCGCGATGAGATTGTCGACTTCAGGACGCGATCCGGGCAACACACGAGGTCGGTCTTTCGGAGCGCCGTCCGGGGCTGGGTGCCGTTCTCTGTCTACCTCCCGCCAGGATGGACGGCCGATGGACATGAGGCATACCCTCTTATCGTGCTCCTACATGGTCAAGGCGGCGACGAGCGCGCGTTCGCACGCGCTGTTCCAGCGGCGCAGTTGAACGAGTGGATCGCGAGTGGTGCGGTCCCACCTTTCGTGGCGATCGCCGTTCGAGGTGCCGACGACCTGATGCGGGTACAGTGGCACGTCGGTTCGAATGTTCGCATGTTGGCTAGTCAAGAGTCCGGTGAGCTACGAGCCTACGCGAGGGAGCGGTTCAGCGCTGGGCTTGATCCCGCGACGGTCTCCATTCACGGACAGTCTCGAGGCGCTACCGGTGCCCTGTACCTGGCACTTGCCTATCCACGGCGCTTCGCCTCAGCCGTGGCGACGTCCCTCGTCAGTGACTACGCATTGGGGCGTCTCAAGGCCGAAGCCCGCCGCAACCGGGATCTGATTATCGAAAGCGGAATCGACCTCCGCCTATCAATCGGTACCGAGGATGAGTATGTGATTGGCGCTAACCGAATCGCTACCGCCGAGATACACGGCTTCTTCACAGAACTCGCGGTCCCGCATGAGTATGAGCTTGTGCCAGGTGTCGGGCATTCGTTCGTTGCGATGTGGAACGCAAAGAGCGATGACGGTAAGCCACTCGGTCTCGTCGACCTACAATTTCATGCGCGAGCGTGGTTGGAGGCTGCGGCTTCACCTGGGCCACGTCGGTGACGGTAATGAATGCAAAGGTGTGGACAGTTGCCTAACAAGCGCATGCAGCAGACGGCGCGGCTCGGTTGGTAAGGAAGGCCATTGTAGTTATGAAGCTGGTAACGTTTGTCAAACGATCTGCATCTATGAGCTGGGATGGTAGGACGCCGCAGCTGATGCGCAGAGCCGTTAGGCTGCCCGTGCGGCTTGGAGGTGCATTCCATGATCTGTATTAAGACCTTCGCCAACCCCGTCGACGCAGAGGTAGCGAGGAGCACTCTTGAGGCGCACGGCATAGTAGCGCATCTCAGCTCGGACGACGGCGCGGGAGGCATGGTCCCGGGTGGGTTCGGTGGGGTGCAGCTATTCGTTGCGGATGGCGATGATGAGCGAGCTGTGGCCATCCTAACGGGTGGGACACCTACTGCGCCTTCCGATGCCGACAAGGACGATGACGGTCGCGACTGACTCCGGGGTAGTCCTGCTCCGACCGTGTCGGCTGGCTAACAAGTGCATGCAGCAGACGGCGCGGCTCGGGTTCAAAGGAAGGCCATTACAGTCATGAGGCTGGTAACGTCTGTCACACGATGCGCATCTAGTAGCTGGGGAGGTAGCACGCCGCAGCTGATGCGCAGAGCCGTTAGGCGGCAGAATAAGGTCCGGAAGTCATCATGAAGTACGCGCCAAAAGTAAAAGCGTTCTGGCCAGTCTTGCTGGTGGTCCTCCTGACCGACTGCTCCACAAAAGAGTATGTCGAGGCAGAGCTTCATGCCGAGGACATGCCACAAGCCGTGGTTGGACAGGTGGTGCGTCTGAATCTGGCATACAACGAGGGCGCAGCGTTTGGGCTGTCGCTTGGACGGCATACTCAGCTGGTTCTGGGGATGGTCGGGATCGCGGTCCTTAGTCTCGTGATGGCAGCATACAGGCACTTGGAGCCTCGAGCTCGCTGGCGAGCAGTGGGCCTGGCCATGGTCGCCGGTGGGGCACTGGGCAATCTGTGGGATCGCCTTTGGTCACCGTACGGTGTTGTTGACTTCATCGACATAGGGGTGGGATCCTTCCGGTTTTGTACGTTCAATGTGGCAGATATAGGGATCACCTGTGGGGCGCTAATTCTGTTGTTCACATGGGGACTGTCGGGACGAGGCCACCTGAAAATGAGTTGAGCTGTAGCCTAACAAGCGCGTGCAGCAGACGGCGCGGCTCGGTTTAAGAGGAAGGTCGTTGCATTGTGAAGCTGGGAAGATTTGTCGTTCGATCGGCATTCAAGAGGTGGGGAGTGATCACGCCGCAGCTGATGCGCAGAGCCGTTAGACAGCCCCATTCCTGGGGTGACATTCCAGAGGCGAGATGGCGCTGAACCCGATCGAAGGCCAGGAGCTGCTTATCGCCGTGAAAGCAGTGAATGCTCATCGCGCGGCGGCGAAGGAATTCGTTCGGGCCGTGAACGGTCTCGATCCAACCCTATGCCAATTACCGCGTGCACGAGGAAAGTGGTCACCGCAGCAGGAGATCGCCCACCTCGTCCTCACGTGTCGCGAATTTACGGCAGCAGTCCGGCGCGAGCGCGAGTTCGAACTCATGGTGTCCACAGAACGCGCCGCGCACATTCATGCCACAATGCTGCCACGAATCCTCCGTGGAGGTTCGTTCCCAAGTGGGGCGAAGGCGCCACCGCGAGTCCACCCGCCCCGGAGCCTGGAAACGGTACCCGTGCTGCTCGCGCAGCTTCAGGAGGCCCGACGGCAGCTTGAGTTCGAAGTAGTGTCCGCCTGTCGTAATGACCCCGAGCGACAGGTGAAGCATCCGTATTTCGGGTTCTTGAGGTTACCAGAGCTGTTGGTCCTGCTAGCGGCGCACTTGCGACACCACAGTGGGAATATTGCGCCGCTCGTGGAGTATCGGGCTGTCTAACAGGCGCATGAAGCTGCCATGCGCGGGGGCAGCAGTTCATTTGTGCGCGTGGGAGAATCGTTGATGGCCGATTGCGTCTTGCAGCTGGTGAGTCGGCGCCTGCAGCTTATGCGCAGAGCCGCTAGCCAGTCCTAGAGGGTACCCAATCGTGGTAGGAGCTGGAGCAGATGACTGGAACAGATGACGACCCGGCAATCGCCGAAGCGATCAAAGCGTCAGGAGCAATTGTCCGAGTGGAGCCGGGTGATTTCGCCCGCGTGCTTACGCGACAGGACGCACCGCTCGTAATCTTCGCTCAGGGAGGAATATTCGGCGCCCGCTTGCAGTATCTGACCAGCTACAAGGGATTCGTCCTCTTTGTCAAGACGTCCGAGTCACTCCACTTGCCCGATGACACCGAGGTCATTCATGCGCAGAAGATCTGGATTCCTGGATAGCGGCTGGCTAACAGGCGCATGCAGCTGCCGACGCTGGTTCCAAAGGAAGGTCCTTGTGTCGTGAGGCTGGCCAATGCCGCTGCCAATCAGGCATCGCGCAGCTGGCGAGGGATCACGCCGCAGCTGATGCGCAGAGCCGTTAGATGGCGATGAGGCGAACACACTTCAACCGCCTTTGCCGCTAAGGAGGATCTCATGGCGGACGATGGAAGCGCCCAAAGGGCAGTCGTGGTTACCGGTGCCTCAAGGGGCATCGGACGTACAATCGCATTGGACTTGAGCGAATATGGCTTCGGGGTGTTCGCCGGTGTTCGGAAGTCTGCTGATGCCGAGTTCCTGAGAGAAGACAGCAATGGGAGGGTGTCTCCGCTGATACTCGATGTAACGGACCCGGCAGGGGTGAAGGCGGCGGCAAAGAAAATTGCGGACGCAACAAACGACCAGGGCATCGGAGGAGTGGTAAACAACGCGGGGGTCGCGGCCTTTGGACCGGTGGAACAGGCCTCGATGAGTTCCGTCAACCATCAACTCCAAGTCAACCTGATTGGGGCATTGACCGTCACGCAGCTGTTTCTGCCCCATCTGCGAAAGGGGAAAGGCCGCATCGTCAACATTAGCTCCGTGAACGGCAGGCTCTCCATCCCGTTCTCAGGCGTTTACTCAGCGACCAAGTTTGCCCTCGAAGCGGTGTCTGACGCGCTCAGAATCGAACTCAAACGCTGGGGTATATCTGTGTCCATAGTCGAGCCCGGAGCAGTGGACACCGACATCCGCAGCGTCGCCATGGATTTGTGGGCCAAGTCCAGGGGTGAGTTGTCAGAGGACGACCGCGAACTCTATGAGGAATCACTTCAAAGGCTCCGCGGGATACTTAAGAACGTTGAGGCCACAGCTGCTGGTCACGAGCACGTCTCACGCGCCGTGCTTCACGCACTGACCGCAGAGACCCCCCAGACTCGATATCAGGCCGGACCGGATTGGGAGCAGTGGGCGCCGCTTATGACCCTCTCTGACGAAGACCGAGATCGGGCGTTTCTCGAGATGTTCCAATGATCCTGCATTCAGTATACTGCGATGCCAGGGATCTCCCGTCATCACCGTGGTCGCCATCTAACAAGCGCATGCAGCAGACGGCGCTTGTTTTCAAAAGGAAGGTCATTGTATTTATGCGCTGGGATGAATCATCAAGCGGTCTGGGTCATCTCGCCCGTTGGCTGATCACGCCGCAGCTGATGCGCAGAGCCGTTAGACGCCACACCGTGTGTCGGGAACGAATTGGCACTTGCCGGTGAACGAGCCCGCTGAGCGCAAGATCGTCCGGGCTGATAGGACCCTCAGGACAGTGACCCTCATCGGCGTCGCGCTCGTGCTGTTGATTGGGGTCATCGCCTTAGTATACGCAGAGGCATTCTTGCGCGAGATGAAAGTGTTGGCCCAGGAGTCGCCGAGTCAGGCCGCAGCGAAGGTTGGCCTGGTGCTAAAAGTCCTTACCATAGGCGCCGCCGTGATCCCCGTTGCCGTTGGTGCGTATCTTGCTCGCGTGGCGGTGCTGACCTGGTGGAGTAGCGAGTTTCCACCTCCGGGGACGCGAGTCCTCAGGGACACTACGGTCACGACCGGACCGACTAGCCGACGTTGGGCCCTGTTCGCGTTGCTCGTGGCGGTGATACTTGTGTTGGGTGGTATTGTGGTCCCGCTGGTGACATGGAACGCCGTCGACAGCCTTCTCCACGGCAGCGCCCGTCCCGGTGGCGTCTAACAAGCGCATGCAGCAGACGGCGCGGCTCGGATTCTAACGGAAGGCCATTGCGGTTATGAGGCTGGTAAGATTCGTTGTACGATCGGCATCTAAGAGCTGGGGTGGTAGCACGCCGCAGCTTATGCGCAGAGCCGTTAGCCAGCGCGCCTGGCGGGATACTGGCCTCATGCGGTCGGCGCGTCGCGCCTTACTCCCGATAGCATCGTTCTTCGCCATGTCATGCTTGTTTGGACCCTCTGAGAGCGAGGAGTGGGAAATGAGAAGGGGCGTCATCGAATTCTATGACGATCCCATCGTCATCGAGCATCCAGATACCCTCGCCCTCGGTTCCACTGGCAGCGTAGCCGTGAGGACTTACGGCGGTGGTTGCGTCCGGCAGGGGATGAGCGAGGTCACCATCGACGGATTAACCGCCGTCATTGAACCATTTGACTCAGTGCACGTTGCGGCTCAGGTGGTGTGCACGAGTGAGTTGCGGCTGTTTCGACACGTCGTGGCGGTGCCGTTCACAGAACGTGGCACAGCGATTCTGCGGATCGTGGGTTTGTCACAGCCCGATGATCACGACATTACCGTGACTCGGCTGGTCGTGGTTCAGTGATTTGCGAGCAGCTCTACAGCGCTGGCTAACAAGCGCATGCAGCAGACGGCGCGCTCGTTTTCAAAGGAAGGTCATTCCATTTATGCGTTGGGATGAATCCTCAAACGGTTTACACGGCTTCGCCCGCCAGCTGATCACGCCGCAGCTGATGCGCAGAGCCGTTAGAGCGCGCTGATGTAGGGAGGAGAAGCTTGCGGTTGCTTGCGTGCGCAACCGTCTTCTCTTCACGCCGTATGAAAGGAGTTCGGGACCTGCTCGTAAGGTCGGAGGTTTAACGCTGTCTCTTAACCCAGGGATGAGTTGTGGACGCGAAGTCGTCATGGCGTAGGAGGTTCGCATGGCTCGGCGGGATAACTGCCCTACTCGCTAGCGTCTGTGTGTGGTTTTTCTACGTAGTGGCGAACCCGCGCTTGGGGAACCAGAGCGAACTCGAAGGGCTGGTGGCGCCGGTGGGTCTCGATTGGGACGAACCGAGCCACGTCGATTCGCTGCTCACGTTCCTGGCGACGGTCTTCGTGGAGCGACCGGCTAATGCGGGTATTGCCATCGGAGTCACCCGAAACGGCAGTAGGCACTTCGTGTTTCGCGGCGTGAGGTCGAAAAGTGATTCCACTCTTTTGGTGGACGACTCGACTCTGTTCGAGCTCGGCTCCATTACGAAGACGCTCACTGGGGTAGCCTTGGCACAGGCCGTCATGGACGGGCGCATATCGCTCGAGCAACCGATCGCAGACTTCCTGCCTACGTCGATCGCGTTCCCTGACCATGTGCGGTCAATCCCCGTGGGGGCTCTGGCCACACATACAGCAGGGCTCCCCAGCAATCCGCCGTCGGTGTCCTTCATATCCAGGAATTTCAGGAAGAACCCGTTCAGTCAGGTCACGGATCGACAAGCCTTCGAGTCACTCGCCGCGCCGGAGGCCCAAGTGGGATCAGTGCGCGAGTACAGCTATTCGAACTTCGGCTTCATGATATTGGGTCGACTGCTCGAAGAGGCGACGGGGATCCACTATGCACGGTTGATCGAGGAAGGTGTGGCTGGATCGCTGGGAATGAATCACACGTGGGTGGAGCCGCCCGAGTCGGAGTTGTCGCATCTGGCCATCGGCCACCGGATTGGCAACGCTGTCGAACACTGGTACTCTATCCCTCTGCCTGGGGCGTCGGGCGTCGTATCGAGTGTGCCGGATATGCTCACGTTTCTCGAATCCCATCTCAACTCCGACAGGACTCCGCTGGCCGAAGCAATTAGGTTGGCGATGGACCCGAGGACGCGTGCGTCGATGAATGTCGAAGTCGCCCTGGGGTGGCACGTCTACACCGAGCCAGAAATACCTCGGATTCTCTACCACAACGGTTCGATGATGGGGTTCCGGTCGTACGTAGGGATGGCTCCCGAATTGGGTCTAGGTATCGTTGTTCTGGGCAATTCCCGAGATCCCACGATCAGCTCGATTGGCCGCCTCATCATGAGGACGTTGGCTGGGATCGAAGATTAGGTGCATTGGTGCTTCCAGTAGTCTTGGTAGTTGAGTTGATGGCCAGTCGGAGTGGCGCAAGCGGCTCAGCTGCGCCCGGAAGCGCGCTCTAACAGGCGCATGAAGCTGACATGCGCGGGGGCAACAGTTCATTTGTGCGCGTGGAAAGTACATAGATGGCCGAACTGTTCTTACAGCTCGTGAGGCAGCGCATGCAGCTGATGCGCAAAGCCGTTAGGCGGCATCTAGTGAATCGCGGCGTGCGACTGTCGAGGTGGGGGCAGGTCCTCGTGGGAGTGCTCGCGGTAAGCGGCTGCGGAGCCGGGGACTCACCGCAGGGCAGCAGCGCGACAGCCGTCGTTGATACACTCAAGGGCGGCCGGATCCGGGTCGTGAACACCGGGCCTGAGTGGACCGAGGTAGATCGGTGGACGGCCGAAGAGGACCTCCGCATCGGCACTCTGGAAGGTGAGGGACCCGATCAGTTGGGACAGGTCTCGGCGCTAAAGGTGGACGCGCAGGGTCGCCTCTACGTTCTGGACTATTTTTCGCAGGACATCCGGGTGTTCGAGGCGGACGGCTCCTATTCCCACACGATCGGGGGGCCTGGCGAGGGACCAGGTGAATTCATGCGGGCCGCTGGGCTCAACTGGGATCCCGACGGCAATCTTTGGGTATGGGACCCCGGCGGGCGCTTCTCAATCTTCACTCCGGAGGGCGAGTTCCTCGACACGCGCCGGCGAACCGTTCGTGGGGTGGTCTATCCGTGGCGTGGCGAGTTCGATGTCGACGGCACGCTCGTCGATTGGGGGCTCGAATTCCCTGGCTTCACAGGACAGCCGGGCGGGCCCGCGCCGTCAAGGATCATCTACTACCCGGTGCGGTTGTCCGGTGATTTCGCGGTGGGAGATACGCTCGCTGCGCTCGATTTCGACTTCGCGATGACCGGCGAAGGCCAGCGCATGATGTTCGGCGAGGGCCTCTCGTATTTCCAGGACCGTCAGGGCGCCATCTGGTTCACGCACAACAAGACGTTCACGCTCTACCGCCGAACGCTGGAGGGAGACACAACGCTCCAGTTCTCCATCGATGCGACCCCGGCGTCGGTCACGGGACGGGATGTCGACTCCGTGCGGGCAATCTACATCGACCAGGGCCTGCCGGAGCGCGCACCCGCCCCCGACGCGTTCGCGGAGAGCAAGCCCATGATCCGGCGCATCTTCGCCGACGATGTCGGGCACATCTTCGTGCTTTCGGAGCAGGAGGAACTCCCGCTCGGGACGTTCGTCGACGTCTTCCGCAATGACGGGCGCTACCTGGGCCAGATGGATCTGCCAGCCCGGGTCAACTTCCCGTACCCACCGCCCTTTGCGACTGACACCCACCTGTACTACATCACCACCGACGAGTTTGACGTGGAATACGTCGTCCGATTACGGCTGCACAAGCCGCAATGATTGAGAGAGTGCTGGGTAGATATGGAAGATGCCGCCTAACAAGCCAATGCAGCTGACAGCGCTCTCGTTTTCAGAGGAAGGACATCGCACTGTGGTGGTGGCAAGATTCATCAAGCGGTCAATACCAACGAGCTGCCAAAACTGCAGGACCCACGGGCCTGCGCCACTGCCTCAGTCACTGTCGGACTTTGGGCCGACGTCAGATATCTCAAGAACCGGAGGCCCAGATGACACTGTTCACCGAAGTACCACTCTTGGTCGCATTTACGAGCTTCACTCGTTTTGCCGCCCAAGCGGCACGCCTTGAGGACGCCGAAGTGGCACGGGTGATGAGTGACTACTACGAACTTGCCGGCACCGCTGTGACGGCGGCCGGTGGTCGGATCGTGAAGTTCATCGGCGATGCCACCTTGGCTGTCTTTCCGGCCGAGGCTGTTGACGGTGGGGTGCTGGCACTTCTCGACCTCAAGGATACTTCGGACCGATTCATGGCGGCGCAGGACTGGGAATGTCGACTCATAGTGAGGGCCCACTTTGGGCCAGTTATCGCTGGGCAATTCGGTGTGTCCTCTGAGAAGCGCTATGACGTACTCGGAAAGACGGTGAATACGACAGCCCGCCTGGAGTCGACCGGTTTTGCGTTGTCGGTAGAGGCGTTTCGCCAACTGGGTGCGGAGACTCGACGACGTTTCAAGAAACACACCCCGCCGATCACATATATCCGTCAGCAGGACTCGCATCGTGTTGGGCGTCCCTCACGGCGGTAGGATGGCGGGCTGCCTAACAAGCGCATGCAGCAGACGGCGCTATCGTTTTG
Organism: Gemmatimonadota bacterium; assembly: GCA_039588935.1. Classification (GTDB taxonomy): domain Bacteria; phylum Gemmatimonadota; class Gemmatimonadetes; order Gemmatimonadales; family GWC2-71-9; genus JBDGYW01. The sequence goes on from JBDGYW010000173.1 coordinate 9,638, forward strand.
AAAAGGAAGGTCATTGCATTTATGCGCTGGGATGAATCCTCACACGGCCCAGATCTTCTCGCCCACCGGCTGATCACGCCGCAGCGGACGCGCAGAGCCGTTAGGCAGCACGGCGAAGTACGGTGAGTCGAACGCCAATGCGCAACAAGCC
>JBDGYW010000174.1:0-9780 GCA_039588935.1 Gemmatimonadota bacterium
GTCTTCGGGGATCGTTATTCTAGGGTTCATGTTGTTCTCGCTCCGCGTTTGTTGCCTTGTCACAATCCGGTCGAGGGGTAGTTTAACTCGATTCCCTCCGTCAAGTCCAAGGCCTGAGGCACGAACATGCGTGAGCGTGAGTGTTTGACCTGCAGGACAGAACTTCCTGTCGAGGCGGCTTTTTGCCTCAAATGCGGTGCTGCTGTTCCTGGAGCGACTGGCGGTGAGCCCGACGATCCGCTCCTCAACGCACTCGAACGTGCGGCGGGGGCGCAATATGACATAGTACGGCTACTTGGCCGCGGCGGTATGGGGGCTGTATACCTGGCACGAGAGCGAGCGCTCGACAGACTCGTGGCAATCAAGGTGCTGCCGCCGGACCTTACAGACGATGAGAACATAGAGCGTTTCAGGCGTGAGGCGAAGACCGCCGCAAAGCTGACTCATCCCAGTATCGTGCCGTTGTATACCTTCGGTGAAACCGAGGGCATGATGTACTTCGTGATGGGGTTCGTGCAGGGCGAATCCCTCGGTGCACGTCTCAAACGAAAGGGTAGGCTGGATCCCGATGACGTTCGGCGGATTCTGGCGGACGTCGCTGCCGCACTCCACTATGCGCATGAGCGTGGCGTGGTTCACCGCGACATCAAACCCGACAACATCCTCATCGACGACGAAACGGGGAAACCGATGCTCACCGATTTCGGTGTCGCGAAGTCAGTCGCGAGTGGAGAGACACTCACACAGTTGGGGACGGCACTGGGAACCCCCTACTACATGTCTCCCGAACAGGCTGCCGGCGACAAGGATGTCGACGGTCGCAGCGATCTCTATTCGTTGGGGATCGTTGGGTATCAACTGATCTCCGGACGCCTTCCCTATGAGGGCGAGAGCGTCAGGGATGTTCTTGTACAGCACGTGACCAAGGATGCAGTTCCGCTCAACGCCTTGATGCCAGATGCGCCGGATGATCTAACTGATGTCGTCGCACGTAGCCTCGTGAAGGACCGCGATATGCGTATTAGAGACGGTCGATCTTTCGAGCAGGTGCTGCGCACGGATTCGGATGGAGAGGCAAAGATTCCGGAGGACCTCCAGGAATCTGTGGCTTATCTGAGGCCGATGCCGTGGGTTATGGGCGGGTGTATATACCTGTCGTACGGATTTGCTGTCTGGGGTCATTGGGTCGGCATGGCCGGTTTTGCAGTAGTCGGTGGCTTGCTTCCTTTGGTAGCATTGGACGAAAGGCGCCGCGGAGAAGCCAAGAGATACAGCTGGAGAACGTTGCTCACCTATGTCTTGAGGAAACCCAAATGGTGGACCATGTGGTGGCCCAAGAGGTATCGTCAACCGGGCGACCTGTGGAAACGTCTGCCACGAGCAGTGCGGCACTATCGGCAGGTGCTTGGCCTGGGAGCTGGGGGATTCATGCTCGCCCTACCGGTGATTCTGAGAGCTGGGCTTGGACCACCTTCATTATTCGCGTTATCCGTAGTAGTGCCGGCTTTGGCATTTAGCGTGGCCGCGCCAGCGATGGGCGGGCTTGGGTGGTCTCTCGTTCGTCTTGGTCGCTGGGCCAGGTTGGCAGGGTTGAGCCGCAGGGATCTGTCGAAGGTGATGGATGCCAGCGATGGGCACCCCATCTGGAAGAGGCCCCATATTCAGAAGCTGCTTCTAGCACCGCCATGTAACCAGCAAACAGCCGCATTGTCTGCCCCAAAGACGCCGGAAGAACACGTTGACGCACTCTCCGGCGCGGCCAGGTTGCTCGAAGGCGGGGCAGGGCAGGTGGCTGCCGAGGCGGTGATTGCGGGACGGGACCTGCTCAGTGCCTTAGTCTCGATGGAGGAGCAGATCGAGACTTTAGCGAAGGATTCGGACCCAGCCGAGAGGGTACGCCTGGAGGAGAAGTTGAAGGAACTGGGAGAAGAATCTGCTACAGAGAGTGAGGGACGGCGCCGAATGCGAGACTTGTTGCGACAGCAAATCGACCTCGCGCAAAGTCTGGCAGAACAACTGGAGTCGGCGCAGGATCGCCGCAACCATCTCGTGGATCTACTGAAGACCCTCTGGATGCAGATCGCAAACCTCAGAGCTCACCACCATGATGCGGCATTCGACTCTTCAGACATCAGCGGCCGAATCCGGGCAATCTCGGACGACGCGAAGCGTTATGTGGAAGCGTCGGATGAGACGATGAGGGTGCTGAGGGGGTAATTCGTGTCCTCGAGCAGGGAGCGGTACCGAACATTGATGAATCGGTCAAGAGACTGCCAATCCATCGTTCGGGGAAGGGAGGCGCGAGGCGCCTGTACCACTCCCTGGTCCTTTCTTATCGTAACGCGAACGTAGCGTTTGCCTCGGCGGCGGCCGCCTGTAGGATTGCGGCAACGCTGTCCGAGACACCGACAACACCGCCGGATCGGGGCTCCACCGCTGGAGGAAGTCCAATCGGTGACAAGTCGGTCAGCTGTTGGAACATCACCAATGCAGCGAGGTAGGTCGCCGCTACGGACGGGTGGACTCCATCGGAGTCGTATAGCTTGATCCCCGGATCCAACCGCCATGTGACCCGCCAAGCCTCGCCGACGGGGAAGAGCATTCCACCCACCTGCTCAGCAGCGGTCGTGTAGGAGTCGCTCACACCGTCGAAGATCTGGGTTGCGCAAACATAGCCACGATTCTGTTGCATGGGTCAGTCGAGATCTACACCCGACTTTCCCGATAGTTCTGCTGCGTATTCCCTCCTCAGACGTTAGTGTTCTGAATGTTCCGAGTCTTACAGAAACGTCGAATGGTTGTGGCACAAGGCGCCACAAGTGCTGCCGGTACCCCGTTTTTGCTGTTCTTGCATGGAAGAAACCGTGGCTCCAGCCCGACCGTAGAGTTTCAGGAAACCTCCAATGGAGTAAAAAGTGGATCCCGATCTACTATTGATACTTCCGACCGCAACAATCATTATCGTTTCCTTGGGCGGATTCGCCCTGACAGGTTGGCGGATGTGGCTCCGTCGACCGCGTGGCGTGGACATGGTAGAATTGCCCAATCAGGTGCGTGATCAGGTACGCTCGATAGTCAGAGATGAGATGGCTGCGATAGTGGATTCCAGGGATGGGGAACTCGAGGACCTCTCTGAGCGTATTGACTTTGCAGAACGGCTCTTGATCAAGGTGCGATCGCCTGAAGGGCAACCGGAACGAGAGCCAACTCCGGTATGACGTGGAACACTTTGAAGGCCTGGTGCACATGACTGAGTATGAGAAGACCGGCGGCACGATGAACTGTGGTGTGGTATCGGAACTGCTCGAGTCCTTTCACGCCGGCAAGTTGAATACGCGCGCTCAGCAGTCGGTCAAGGAGCATCTCGATGGATGCGCCGCGTGCTCTGTGAGACTCGCCTCATTGGAGAGACGGAGTAGGGCCAACGGGGAACGAGTACCTGGAGGGGCGATCGGTGGATCCACCTCGTCGGGTACTGCCACTCGTGGGGATCGAGGATCTGGTGGAAGTTGGTGGCATGCGACTCCGAAGGTGGCATTGCTTGCGATCGGCTTGGCGATAATAGTAGTCCCTGGCTCGTTCTGGTTCGCGAGTACACGCATGCGGCCGAACCACACACAGATCGCGGACGCGAATTTTCCTGCAGTTGCGGCTCTGCGTCGCATGAAAGATGATGAGACACGGTCGGTTGGATTCACTTTGCGCAGGCCCACCGATCTGCGCGTGTACGCTTTAGGTGAAGGCGCCGACGGGGAGATGTACGACTATGGTTGGATAGTCGATGGCGCGACACGGCGGACGGTATGGTCCATGGAGTACAGCGAGACCAACCCGGCGGGCGGGGACGACAAGAATCGCATGGTGAACGACATTATCTCGCTCGATCCGGGAAGTTACGTGCTGCAGTACACGACTGACGACTCTCATTCCTATGAGGACTGGAACGCGGACCCACCGGACGATCGGGAGGCGTGGGGCATCACTGTGACGGTCGCCGATGCCGATGACCGGCGTTCAACCGGATCTCGCCGGCCCACGCGAGCGCGTGGCGAACTTGCAGATGCCGTCGAGACAGCAACGGTTGCGGCGATGGAGGCTGCCCGAGTAGCGGCGACCGAGGCCTTGAGGAGTGCACGTGCCGAGGTCGATCGCGAAATGCGCCGTGTCTGGGCTGATGTGGAGGTAATGGCTCAGCTGATTCGCGTGGGTGATGATGCGGATCTCCGCGAACCGTTCACACTCGACCGTGACTCCCAGGTCCGGATTTACGCGCTTGGCGAAGGGACGTTTGGCGAGATGCACGACTATGCTTGGATCGAGGATGCCGCCACCGGCGAGCCAGTTTGGCGCATGAGTTACGATCAGACGGAACACGCCGGCGGGGATGAAAAGAACCGCATGGTGGATACTGTTGTGAGGCTACGTGCGGGCGAGTACGTCCTTCGGTACGAGAGCGATGACTCGCATGCCTTCGACAGTTGGAACATGCCCGCTCCTCCTGACGCGGCCAACTACGGTGTGACACTCTTTCGTGAGGGTCGCTAGAAACCGCGCTGTGGTCAATTTTTAGGCAGGCTCTTTCAGAAACACTGCCAGTAGGCGAGCTACGTAGGCCTCTCTCCAATCGGGACTGCGCACATCCGTTCTTCCGAAGTTCTCGAATGCCTGCGGCAGTATGCCCAGGAACATCATCGGCAGCCAGAGATGCAGGACTGCGTTCCGCTGCTCGCTGTCTGTGCGCACCGGCAACACCGGCCGCACCATCTCGAGGAATCGTGACAAGAAGCTGTTTGTCTCTGCGATAGCAGGACTGTCATAATTCTGTGTTGTCAGAGCATCGTGAAGCTGTGCTTCAGAAAGTCTGGGCCAGTTGACCATCTGACCAAAAAACAATGGCAGGAATTCCCGTAGTGCGGATCTGATATTCCCGTCTTTCATACTTATCAATTCCTCGAGTTCGTCCAACGATCCATCGAGGCCCTCTCGAAGAGTCCGCGTCAGCACCTGCTCAACCAACCGGGCCTTGGTTCCGAAGTAGTAATTGATGGCGGCGGTGTTGACCTGAGCTTCCTTGGCGATCGCTCTGACCGTCATCGATTCGAGGCCGTCCCGCTCCAAACAAGTTAGTGTCGCGAGGAAGATGCGATCGCGGATAGACTGGTCTTCAGTACCCATCGTATCTCCGTATCTCGGGATCAGCCGAGCATCGGCGGACATTTCCGTACAACTGTTTGATACGCACGTTAGAATGTCACTCTCAATGCCGTAAGTCAAGGTATGATTTAGACTTGGGGTGGCCACACTTGACATTTCGAAAGGCCATGTTAGAATCTGTGCACATGTTTGAAACGGTTGTTTGAAACGGTTGTTTGAAATCCGCTTTAAGAAGCCAGTCAGTTCGTGATTCACGCCAGTGTGGAAGGGGTCGATATAGGTGCTTTCAATGAGAAGACCAACCGTCGGGTTGGTTGTGGCGTTGCTGCTTGTGGGCGGCTCGCACGCGGTCACACAGGTGACGACTCCCGTTCGAACATCTGAACGTGACGTTGGACGAGACCGGGTAGGTGTGGTGCACGGGCAAGTGCTGGAAAAATTCTCGCAGGTACCAATAGCAGACGTTTCGATCGTTGTGGAGAATCTCGGGCTCGAAACAACGACCGGAGCAGACGGCCGTTACCAATTCGAAGCTGTTCCGGTTGGTAGTTACAGCCTTGTCTTCCGCGTTCTTGGATACAGGCCGCTGGCCAAGACAGACGTGATCGTGCGGTCGAACCGGATCACATATGCGAACGCCGAGCTTGAGCGGGTCGCATTGGAGCTGGAGGGTTTGGTAGTTGTCGCAGGGAGCTTTCCGGAAGAGGAGGCTCAGCCCAACAGCATCGTGGGGTTCTCGGGTGAAGAAATCCGGCGGGCACCTGGGTCCGCGTCAGACGTGAGTCGGATCGTCGCTGCATTGCCAAGTGTTGCGAAGGTCAACGATCAGACTAACAGCCTGATAGTACGAGGTGGGAGTCCCATGGAGAACTCCTTCTATGTCGACAACATCGAAATCCCCAACATCAATCACTTTCCGACGCAGGGTGCATCCGGCGGACCGATAGGACTTATCAACGTCGACCTCATCGATGCAGTCGATTTCCGTACTGGTGGCTTTTCAGCAGCGTATGGAGACAGACTCTCCTCAGTGATGGACATTGAGTTCCGGGATGGGAACCGTAGCGAGTTCGATGGGCAACTCGACCTCAGCATGATGGGCTTTGGGGGTGTTCTCGAAGGACCTTTGTCTGGGGGTAAGGGCTCCTGGCTTCTTTCGGCCCGACGCAGCTATCTGGACTTGATAGTCAATATGGTCGACGTGGGTAGTACAGTTGCCCCGCGGTACGGAGACTATCAGGGCAAGATCGTCTACGATCTGAGCCCAAGCCACCAGGTTTCGGCTTTGGGAGTCTTCGCCGACGACCATATGCATTCGGACAGTACGGTCGCTGTAGAGAACGCCATGGTGTATTTCGGCGATCAGGATCTTGCCACAGGGACAGTTGGTGTGAACTGGCGTGCGCTCTGGGATGGTGGAGTGTCGAACACCTCCCTTTCAATTACCGCAAACAGGTTCGACGAGCACTTCTCTGAAGCGACAACCGGAGGTTTCCTCACCCGGAATCGGTCGTCAGAGCATGCAATCGCGTTGCGAACTGTGACCCGCTACCAGGTGTCCGGCCAAATGTCTTTGGAGTTCGGAATAGAGGCGAAGCATTTGATTGCGGATTTCGACAACCGATACGCGGCTCACACAGATGCCATCGGTAATCCCACGCCGGAATCCGTGCTGGTGACTCGGGTCGCGGAGAACAAGACCGGCGCCTTTGCCAGCATGAGTATGCGGCCTGCGACACGGTTGACCGCAACGGTCGGGTTGAGGGCTGACCACTTCACGTTCAACAAGCACACTCATCTTTCGCCGCGATTCTCGATCAGCTATCAGATAACAGATCAGACGTCCCTCAACGCGGCAACCGGAATTTACTACCAAAGCCTTCCCCTGGTCCTCCTGGCCCAGAACGAGGGCAACCGAGAGTCTAGCGATCCACGCGCAACACATCTCGTTGTGGGCCTCAATCACTTCCTTACAGAACACACCAAGCTGAGCGTGGAACTCTACCACAAGGAGTACACGCGTTCTCCGATCGACCCGGAGCAGCCATCACTGTTTCTAGTTGACGAGTTGTTCTACCGTTACGGGTTCTATACACAGCACGGAACACTCACGGACAGCGGCAGAGCACAGTCGACCGGCGTTGAGGTCACGTTCCAGAAAAGGCTTGCTCGCGACGTCTACGGCTTGGTGAGCGCGTCATATTCGCGCACACGATATCGGGGCAGCGACCTGGTATGGCGGAATCGAGTGTTCGACAACCGCTTGATACTCGGGATCGAAGGAGGGTACAAGCCCAGCAACAATTGGGAATTCAGCGCCCGCTGGATCTTCGCGGGAGGTGTGCCCTATACGCCGTATGATCTCGACCGGTCGGCGCAGTTGAGCAGGGCAGTACTGGATGAGAACCGAGTCAACCAGGAGCGCCTGTCCAACTACCATTCGCTCAACGTTCGATTCGACAGGCGCTTCCACTTCAGCAAATCGAACCTTATCATTTATCTCAGTGTTTGGAACGCGTACAATCGGAAGAATGTGGCTTCGCATTATTGGAACGAGATCGAAGGTGCACCTGATCTCATCTACCAATGGAGTGCATTACCGATCTTCGGGTTCGAGTTCGAGTTCTGAGTGCGACGGCACTCGAGCTTCCGCCTCCACGACGGGTCAGCGCAACGCGCAATCACGGCCAAACGCTTTGCCGGTGCGACATCATGCTACATTTCGCGGGCGCTGACTCGGAGATGCCATCCTCACACGGTCACAGAAATCCATCTTCCTTTTCTGGCTCCCTCTCGCGGCCACCTGGTTGATGATGGCTGTGGAGGGGCCCTTCTTAGCTGCTGTGATTGCCAGGCTCGCCGACCCCAAGTTCAACCTGGCGGCTCACGGCGTTGCGTTTGCATTCGCGTTGGTGGTAGAAGCGCCCGTGATCATGATCATGAGTGCGTCCACCGCGCTCGCCAACAATGCTGGCAACTACCGGAGACTCAGGAACTTCACCTTTGCGATGAATGCCGTGGTCACCGGAGTGTTGTTGGTGCTGCTCCTCCCTCAGGTATTCGATTTCGTGATGCGGGACGTTATTGCGCTGCCAGACGAGGTGGCAAGGCTCACCTACGTGTCGCTGTGGCTCTATCTTCCGTGGGCGGCGGCCATTGGGTACCGCCGTTTCTTCAACGGCCTGCTGATTCGAGATGGATTCACACGGTATGTTGCGTACGGGACGGCAGTGCGGCTGTCGACCATGGCGACGACCGCCCTACTGCTCTGCTACTGGTTCACGCTGCCCGGCGCATACGTGGGTGCGGCGGCTCTCTCCTTTGGTGTCACCCTCGAAGCCGTGGCCAGCAGGGTGATGGCGAAAACATCAGTGCGAAAGTTGCTGGCGATCGAGGGCGACGGAGACGATGTTGGTGAACAACTGGGCTATCTTCACATCGCGCATTTCTACTACCCGCTGGCATTGACGTCGATCATCGGGCTCGCACTTCAGCCCATGTTGACGTTTTTCATGGGACGTGCGCCGTCTCCCCTCGAATCACTGGCGGTGTTTCCCGTGGTCGGGGCGGTCTCGTTCGTATTTCGCGCAATGGGATTGAGCTACCAGGAAGTGGCTATTGCTCTCCTCGGCGATAGACATCAGCATTTGCCTGAACTTGGCCGCTTCGCATGGTCTTTAGGGATAGCATCGTCGGCCGGATTGGCGGTGGTTGCCCTAACTCCAGCCTCCGATTTCTGGTTCGTGACAGTATCCGGACTCGCACCTGATTTGGCGCGGTTCGCTACATTGCCCATGATCATCTTGATCCCGGTACCGGGGTTGAGTGTGTTGTTGTCGCTCCAACGCGCGATACTCGTGAATGGCAAACGCACCGGGCCGATCACCTGGGCCACGGTCATTGAGGTGGGATTGGTGCTACTGTGTTTCCCGGTCTTCGCGTGGAGCCTCGGCGTGGTTGGGGTGACAGCCGCAACTGCAGCGTTCCTGATCGGACGTTCGATGAGCTGTGCCTACTTGCTTGCACCGTGTCGAGGGGTCGTAGCTCTGCACGCTGACCATCACCAAGGGCAAATAAGATGAAAAGACTCCCAGTGCTGCTACTATCGATCGTCGCCTGCCAGGCGGCACCGGATCAGGTGGATATCGACGCGCGCATCGCTGAATTCGAGAGTGGAATCATCTCCGGGATTCAGATCCAGGGCGAACCGGTCGTTACTGCAACGCTCGCGGACCGGTTGGTGCATCACGGTGTGCCTGCGGTGAGCGTCGCTCTATTGAATGATGGAGAGATCGAGTGGGCAAAGGCATATGGGTTGGCGGACGTCGAAGAAGAGCGGCCGGCGACACCGTCCACGTTGTTTCAGGCAGCATCGATCTCCAAGCCGGTTGCTGCAACAGCTGCGTTGACACTGGTCGATGACGGCGAACTATCGCTCGATCAGGATGTGAACGAGTTTCTAACGAGCTGGAAGGTTCCCGAGAACCCTCACACCGTTTCGGAGCAGGTGACCCTTCGCAGACTCGTAACTCACACTGCCGGCATGACGGTGCACGGTTTTCCAGGATACTCTCGCGAAGAGCGGAAGCCCACCACCATCCAGGTGCTCGACGGGGCGGGGAACAC
>JBDGYW010000175.1:0-9757 GCA_039588935.1 Gemmatimonadota bacterium
TGCGATCCTTTCTGATGACAGACCACTCACGAACGTTGTGGACAAGATCCTAGAAGATCTATGAGATGACCGCGGCGAGGCGGGAGATTCATCTCACTCGCCAGCGATCACCAGCGATGCTAGTTCATGATGATCATTCCACCGCCGCCGCCCCCGCCAAACCTCGGGTTCACGACGTTGTTGAAGATCGAACCAAACTGGTATCGGATGTTAGGGAACAAATAGAACGTGTAGTTGGTTCCCAACTGGCGGCGACGTACCAGAATATCCTCCTCGCTGATGCCAGCGCCTGAAAGGTAGATCTGATCTTTCACCCGAGACACGCTGCCGAAGACATTGAACGAAAATCCCTTGAACAAGCGGATATTACAGTCTCCGGAGAACGTCAGATGGTGTCTGGCAAGGTCATGGAGGTATTGAAATCCCGTTACCGACGTCCCGACCCGCCCCCATGGCTGCTGCGCGTAAAGGGACACCTCAAGTTGGTGGATTGGCCGAACCTCGGCCATCTCACCAAAGATGGTTACCTCTTCGTAATTCAAGGACCTGACGCCGGCCGAGTACTGGAGCGTGAGCTGCCGCCGCGTGGATTCCGAGTAGGGAAAGACGTCGTATTCAATCGCCGGGGTCGCCTCGAGCACCAAATCCTGGTTGTACCGTGTCGATGATGATGCCCGTCCGCTGAGTCCCGCGGAGAAATGTTCACCAATGCTCCAAACCCCAAGCCCGTTCACGCTGAAGCTCCGCCGGGTATCGACGTACGAGACTTCTTCGTAATTGGTCTCGTCCCTGCTGTAGGAACCATTTGTCCTGAGTGAGAACTTGAAATCCTCTGTGACGCGGCTCGCCGATACCGAACCTCTGACGCTGTAAGAGTTGTACGTTTCTTCGCCGAATACATTCCCGCCCGTGGAGACATTGAATACCCAGAAGTTCCAAGGATCGCCCTCTGCTGTTGCCGCTACCGGCCTGCGCTGTTGCCTTGCGGTTCCATGAACGACGCGTAGGTCAACGGACACCGGTAGCTGAGCGGCATACCTCACCAAGCCCAACGACAGTGTGCGCGCCATGCCGTTTCGTGTCTCGTCGGGCACATCGGTGGCCAGGGAAACATACTGGAGCGTGTCCTCCCGCCCCGCAAAATCTTCCAAGCCGATGAAGGCCAGGGTGAACTCGCTGCCACCGCCGCCGGTTGTCTGCCGGGTGACGAGCACATGAACTTGCGCATCAGCTCGGTCCCGCACCCAATTCACGAATGTGATTTCCGTGCGCAGATGGTCGAAGTCGCAGAAGTACTGGCAGTCGAGGAAGACGCGCAAAGCGTCATCCTGGGGCGCTGCCGCTTCTTGTGCGTTAATGGGCGTACAAATGCAGGCCGCCAACAAGACGAAGGCGGTTAGGTACTTCCTGACAGTGTGTTTCACGTGGTCCCCTTGCTTGCGTGCATTGGGTTAGGGCATCCGTGCTGGTCATTGACCGGTCGATGGGAAGGACAACTCGGTCACATCCTGTAGTCAGAAGTGTTTGAGCGAGTGAAGCACCCCTGAGGTTTACCCCACTCATGCTGTAGGGTTTCTTGTGCATTTCAACGTTCCGAGCACAAACGTTCCGGGCTGGAGTCAGTAGGTAGATGCCGCACGGGGGCAAATGGTTGCGCCCATCAGGTCACGGACATCAACGAGTAGCGCTCTCCGAGTCATTGCCAGGTTGACTGACCTAGCTCCCACCGTTATATGGATGCGGCATGGGGGAATCATGCTGAGCAGCAGTTCATGACCGCCTCGATGGCATGCCAGACCTGCAGCGCCGATCTCCCTGTCGGCGCATGCTATTGTCCGGGCTGCGGGACGCCAACGCCGACGGGGATAAGCGGTGACAGCGGCGTCGGAGTTGCTGTGCAACCTGACAATACGCAGGCATTGGCATACCGTGACCGTCTCCAAGAGGCCTTGGGTTCCCATTTCGAACTCCGGCACGAGCTTGGGAGGGGCGGTTTCGCTGAGGTTCATGCAGCGTGGGACGTACGCTTGAAGCGCCACGTGGCCGTGAAGACACTTCGCTACGATCTTGCCGACCACTTCTCCTCAGACTTATTGGACCGGTTCCAACGTGAAGCCGAGGCGATGGCGCGACTCAGCCATCCCCACATCATGCCGATCTACGCGGTTGGAGAAGGCAACGGAATCGTGTACTTCATCATGCCCCTGGCCACGGGCAAGTCCCTCTCGGCCAAACTCGGTGGTGCGACAGGACTCCCCATTGGTGAAGCACGTCGCATTACAGTCGAGATAGCACAGGCACTCGAGCACGCGCATGGCGCGGGGGTGGTACATCGGGACGTCAAACCAGACAACATAATGCTCGAGGGCGATGACGAGCGCGTGCTTGTGACGGACTTTGGAATAGCCAAGGCGGCGGCGGCTGGCACATCAGATCTGACAGGTACCGGTATGGCGATTGGCACACCGGCGTACATGAGCCCGGAGCAGGCGACCGGCGAAAATGAAATAGACCATCGCGCCGACCTCTATTCGCTCGGAGTCGTGGCGTTTCAGATGTTGACCGGGCAGCTTCCGTTCGGTGCCCCCACGGCACTCGCCCTGATGGCCAAACAGGCCACAGAGATCCCTCCAAAGGTTGCTGCACGCCGACCCAACTGTCCCCGGATTTTCGCCGAGGCGGTAGACCGTTGCCTCGGCAAGGAGCCGAACGATCGATTCGGGTCGGCCGCGGAACTGCGAACGGCCTTGGAGGCGAGAATGAGCGGCGGAGTGGCGCAGCCCGCGACCGCCCTGCTGCCTCATGACGAGATCCAATCGAAGCCGACTCGCGATCCGCTCGGTACGTTCCGGCTGACCATAGTTCTTTGTGCAGCGGTCACCGTTGCCGCAGTGCTGGTGGACCTCCTGTCAAGCCCGTCCGTCGACTTTGCACCTCTTGTTCTGGCGGCGAGCGCCATTTTGGTGGCAATCCAATACTCGAGGCTCTGGATGGTCGGCCACACATGGCGTGAGGCTCTGCGCTACTCAGATGGCTTGGCCGGGGAGCCACGATATCGAGAACGTGCCACCGGGCCGAGCATCCGACGACAGTTGGCCCAGTTGGACGTGCCCGAAAGCTTCCTACAAACGGCGCGGGCGGAACGCGCTACGATCGTACGGCTGTTGAACCAGGTGTCACAGACCGAACGCGAATACGCAGCGGCTGTTCTTCCGGCGTTAGACGAAGTCCTAGCACGAATGGCCGCCTTGGTAGAGAGAACCGAGAGCATTGGGAAAGCAATCGCAGAACGGCAAAGGGCGATGGATTCGAGCTCCCAAGGTGGGAAGCTCGCAGCGCCAGACGAAAGAGCGATTCAGAAGCTCGAAGGCGATCGCTCAGCCATCACGGAATCTCTCGAATCGCATCTTTCCGCGGTCCAGGACCTGCGGGGAACTGTGGAGAGCGCTGTGCAACTCGGCGTGAGGGAGACGGCAGAGAAAATATCGGACTCTGTTCAGTCTCTCAGTCACCGCGTGAGGGAGGTTTCATAGGCCTCACTCCACATGCCGAAGTGAAGCGGCCGCCGTGCTGCCACCCACAACAACAAGAGCTATGAGCAACCCGAGCAACATGCTGGTCCATGAGACGCTTGGACCGCGCCGCCTGGGCAACACGTACCTTGCCTGCGCCCAATGCCACGTCCATTCACCAAGCGAAGAACCTACCGCTGTGGCGAATGCTGTCTCGACATCGGCCTGCGATCGCCAGAACTGTCCGAAGCGTTCCCGCCCGGTATCGACGTATAGGTCGGAGAGAAACGTGCCTGCGGCCGGACCGAGTCCGTGATCCGCGTATCGCCAGCGTAGCCAGGACGTCGAGACCGCGAGAATATCATCGAAATCGCCGTTCGTGCCAGACCGAGTCCACATTGCAGCGGCTCGGCACTGATCGAAATCTCCGAAGAAACACTTCTGAAAGCTCTCGTTCGATTCGATGTACCCAGAAATATCGGTGGGACGCCTCGATGCTCGCGCGTTCCCGTTGATCCAGTCCGGAAACAGTGCGAGCTGATGAGAACTCAACTCGAGCCACTGCTGGATATGTGGTCCTGGAATCCCAAACCCGGCGTAGAATGCGCAAGGGCCAAACAACGAGCTACGTGGACCAAGGGCCAGCAACCGGCCTTGGTCCACGTCTCGCAGATTGTTCCTTCCGAGCCTGAGTGTGGCGCCACAGACAGGTCCATGACGCGTGTTCGGCAGCACATAGTTCATCACGCCCGACCACCTACCACCGGCAACAGTATCCACGGCCAGCGTGAGAATCGTTGAAACGGCGGAGTTTTCTGCGGCGATCCGATCCCAGGGACCCCGTATGGATTCTTCCCAGTTATGCACCACCTCGGCAGACAATTCCGTGTCCGGCGAGAGGTAGAGTCGATCGCCGTGGCGGCTGAGATCGGCAAACCGCATCAACGCTGTGTCTCTCCATTCCAATTCCGAAAGCCTTTGCTGGGCATCTGAGAGTGCCGAACGGACATTTCGGAGGTGGGTTGACGGAAAGTAAGACGTCGCAGTCCGCAGTTCGGGAGGCAGATACACGACCGCGATGGTGGCGCAGACCGCTGCTGTCGCAAGAACCAGATGCCGTGATGTCACCGCCATCTCGAACTCCTGGATGCGACGGCAAAAAAAGCGAACACCCAAAAGAACGTGGTCCAACCGAGGCGCCGCGTAACTTTCGCCGCTGTGGGCCGTGCGGCAAGAACTGCCGTGCGCCACGCGGCGATCAAAGAGTCCGGCGCTACAGCGGCGACGCTAGCAAGCCGCTGCTCCATTGAAATGACGGTGGAGTCTATGAGACGCTCATGGCCACCCTCACCTCCGAGTTCCAGGGCGACACGAGCCAACGTGCGTCGCGCGGCCGCAGACATCGGTGGGGGGACCACCCTCCAGCGCCGACGGATCAGTGAGACGCATGTCTCATGATCGACACCTTCCAAACACTCCCGAGTTCCTTCCGGCGGTGGGTGCCACCCCCCCCATAATCTGTCGACGACCTTCATTCGATCTTCGTTGTCGTACCACGCGGTCAGGGAGTCGTCGGGTTGTGTTACGCCAAGTGCTGTCGCACATGAACGCACGTCACCCAGATAGCACTCCCGAATAGACGTGAATGGTGCGGTTGCGAGTTCAGTGTGTGCGTTCTTGAACAGGTCACCATCGTCAGCGAGCCAGACCAGGCGACCACCAAACCACGTGTCCAACCCATCTACTTCGTCGAGGATCAGTTGCTCGGTCGCCGAGACAATCTGGGCGGGGATGCCGGTGGTGTCACTAGGCCAGAAGCCGAATGATCTGATCTCCGTTCCCTGACGCAGTAACGCCGGTCCTGGATCCTCGAACGAGTCGAGGAAAATCGTGGTCCCGGCGAGGATCGCAGTGTCTGCTTTTAGGACGGTTCGAATGCGATCCCACGCCGTTAGACCTCCAGAGAGTACAATCCGGGAATGGAGGCTGCGACATATGAGCCTGAGCAACCCGGCTCTCACTGTGTCGATTTCTATCGATGCCCTGCGCGCACTATCGGCAGCCTCGCGCTCTGTCCTCAAGCTGTCGTACTGTTCTGCCAGATATGAAACACGCGCCCGGTATTCACTGCTCGTCTGAGCTGAAGACGGCACGGGTACGAACAAGCCCGCGACCAGAAGACAGGCGACAGCTCCGAGTGAGGGCTGAGCATTGCGGCCACTGTCACACCGCCCGAGCGGACCACCATGATGTCTGGCGACGTGCACGTTCGGATTACACATCTATGAGCATCCAGCGTCCCGTGAAGATCTGAAATGGGCCAGGCCATTCAACGAGACGCGTGAAGATCTGCACCGAGAAATCCGAATCCGCCCCCGCCGCGGCTAGAAGCACCTGTACTACGAGCAAACCACCCAGGCCAACGAGTACGTATCCGGCGGTACGCGACGTTCCGGAGGAGATCGCGAAAAAGATGCTGTACGACAGGAACATGGCCAGCGCGAAACGAATTGCGAGAGCATGTGGATATGCATTCAGGCTCTCGGGGATTGTGATGAATGTGACCGCCAGTATCGATCCAATCCACAATGCGAGCACCGGTGCCGCCAACATGACCGCACCCGCGCCGAATCGCAGAACAACGTAGTGCCAACGTGGGATCGGCAGCGACAACGCGTACACGTGCTTGCCGCGATGATCGGCCGCCCAGCAGTTCATGGCCACCAAGAGCCCGAGGCCCGCCGCGAGCGCGGTAAACCAAACGCGCCATCGATCCACGTTGAGGAGGATGCGCTGCACTTCCCAACGATGGGGGCTGTAGACGTTGACTTCCTGCACCGTGAGCACCGGGAGCAGGAATCCAAGCACCACTCCCAGAACCACCACCATCCTCGACCAGGCCCATTGCGTTCGTAGTATGCTGTTGAACATTGTCCCCTACCCCCTCAGCTCCGGGCTGCTCTAAATGTGTGCAGCAGTTCCACGAACCCCTCCTCCAAGTCGAGGTCGACCACTTCCTTGAGTGTCGCGCCGACTCCCTCGAAGTACTGCCTCATCGGATCCTGCCAGCCCCTCACCACCCAAACCTCGGTGGCGGCAGTGCCGTCGCCGGTATTGCGCGACAGAACGACAAACGGCGCGTCCTCAACCAGCGCCGGGGCTTCAGTCACGCGCAGGCGTTTGATCCCGTTCTTGAAGCTCTGCATGGGCATCTCGGCAACAACGCGACCACGGTCCATGACACCAACCCAGTCGCACACTCGTTCCAATTCGTGAACCAAATGGCTAGAGACAAAGACCGTGGCGTTGTGCTGCGATACGTACTCGAGTAGGGCGGTCATCACGTCCCTGCGCACCACCGGGTCGAGGCCGTCGGTCGGCTCGTCGAGGACCAACAGGTCCGGGCATTGGGACAGCACTATCAGGGTCAGGAGCTTGCCGGTCTCACCTTTCGACTGCTGGCTGATACGTCGAGAGCGATCCAGTTCGAACTGCTTCAACAACTCCTCAGCGCGCTGCGAGTCCCAGGTGGGATAGAAGCTTGCGTGATAACGCAGCGCCTCTTCGATCGTCAGGCTCGCATAGAGGTGAGGACGTTCGGGTATGTACCCGGTACGCAACATGGCCCTGGGCGCTTCGCGAGGCATTGAATGCCCTAGCACAGTGACCTTTCCGGACCTCGGCCGCCTTAGCCCGAGGAGGAGCTGAATCGTGGTGGTCTTCCCCGCCCCATTTGGCCCCAGGAAGCCGAACAATGAGCCGGTAGGAACGTTCAAAGCGAGATCCCGGATCTCGAACGATTTCCCAAATCGATACGAGAGATCTCTCACCTCGATGGCATTGCTCATGCAACCTCACTTCACGAAAGAGATTCCTACTTTTCAGGACCCTGCTATTCTGTACCGCCAGCCGTGCATAATCAACGAGCGGGGGACTCGTCGAGTTGTACTCAGATCATAGTTGTCGACGACGAAACGTCCTTCTGCCGAGCGCAACCACGTCGTGGCGTTCGCTTGAGCAAGAGAACCCGAGAGACAGCAGCCACAGAGCGACTGGAGTCGTTCTCATGGCACCCCACCGCCAAGCTCTTGCTCGAACGCATCGACAATTTCTTTAGAGTTGAGCCCGACCCTGGCAGCCTCCTGCAACATCTCTCGGACCAGGCGATGGGCTTGACTGAGCCGCTCCCTCGAACGGTCGGCGCTTTCGATCCTTTTCACAAAAGTCCCCGCTCCCTGCCGCATCTCCACAAACCCATCTGCCTCCAGTTCGCGATATGCCTGCACCACAGTTGCAGGGTTCACGCGAGCGCTCCCAGCTAACTGGCGGACGGACGGGAGGGAGTCGCCGGGCGAGAGTTCCCCGGACGCCACTGCAACGCGCACGCGTGTGGCGATTTGCTCGTAGAGCGGCACGGGGCTTCGTGAATCGAGTCGGTCAAACATAATGTCAAATGTATCGGTCTTACGATACAATACTACATTTTTCCGAAACGTCAAGGGCTGTGTTCTTTGCCTCGGTATGGACACGCAGGTGCGTGAGCCTGTCCTTGCCATTCATTGAAATCAGATATGGCGACGGCTGTAACTACTTGACAATAAATCAGTTACGTACGGCACGCAGGGCCTGCGGAACAGCTCAAGCTCTACTCGAACTCGGCCAGGTTACGAGACTTATTCGTCCGTTCTGAGGCACCCTTTCTACTGATCAGTAGTCGGCGGACCCGCCCTATCCAAGAATCCCTCAAACCACTTCAAGATCCGCTGCGATACGTCCATCAGGAGTTTCGGCTCACGAGGTCCGTGAGGCGTCCTCGGGTAAACCACCATCTCAGTGGGAATGCCTCGCCGCCGAAGCGCCGTGTAGAACTCCTGGCCTTGAGTGAACGGGACTCGGAGGTCGTTCTGACCGTGAATGACCTGCGTGGGGATTGTCACATTGGCGATCCGGTACATGGCGGAGTGTCTTTCGTATGTCTCGTAGTCATCCCAGAACTCGCCGCCGAAATGCGCCACCAGATAGTCAGGTATGTCTGTCGTGGATACCATGCTAATCAGGTTGGGGAGCCCTGCACCCATGCTCGCGGCTTGGAAACGATCTGTCTTCGTAACCAAGAATGACGTCATGTAACCACCGTAGCTCCAACCCATGGCCAACAGGCTATCCGGATGGGCGACCCCCATCTCGACTACCCTGTCCACCCCACTCATCAGGTCTTCGTAGTCACCGAAGCCCCAGTCCATGTAGTTGGCGTAACGGAATTCCTTGCCATAACCACTGCTGCCACGGGGGTTAGGCCGCAGTATCGCGTATCCCTCTTGGGCGAAGTACTGCAACATGTAGATCCCAGGATTCCCGGTGAACGACTGGCTGAAGACACCGGCCGGCCCGCCATGGATATTCAGGATCAGAGGGTAGGCCCTTCCTTCCTGATAGTCCACCGGATACGTGAGCAAGCCTTCGACTTCCATACCGTCCGGCGAGGTCCAGTTCAGCAGTTCGGTATGTCCCATCGCCGGCCTGGCCACGCCGTCATGAATCGACGTCAACTTCGTTTTCTGAAAATCTTCCACTGAAGAGACGTACACGTCGACAGGCGTTTCGGGCTCCTGGTACGTGAACGCCATGTTCCTTGCGGCGTCGTCGAATGACACAGCGCCGACCACACCCTCGCCCGTCGTCACGGGTCGAGGGGCACCACCGTCCAATGGGACTGAAAACACCTGCCTGGTGGTCTTGTACGACTCGGTAATGAGCAGGTTCCTTCCGTCGGCCGACCAACCGAGCAATCCCGCGCTTCGATCGTGGGTCTCGGCAAGCTTGCGCTGCTCGCCTCCCGCGCTAGGAATCACGTACAAGTCTCCCAGACCGATTCGCTGCGGACTCCCACCGTGCGAGACAAACGCGATCCACGCTCCGTCGGGTGAATAGAGCGGACTGCGGTCGGCACCAGGCCACGTGAACAATGGCGACACGGCACCGCTGTCGGATGGAACGGTCGAAAGGTCTACATCTACACCACCCGTGTTGATTGTCGGGTCTGGAGCGTGCGCAAACACGATCGTCGCGGCGTCGGGCGACCAGTCGAACGATTGAACATGGAACTCACCAGCCGTGAGACGTTTGGTCTCGTGGTCTCCGTGCTCGTTCGTTGCAACGGAAACGGTGTAGATGTGGCTGAATTTGTAATTCTGATCCACCAGGATCACATCCCGTTTCTCCTTCTCAGCTTCCTTTTCCTCCTC
>JBDGYW010000176.1:0-9716 GCA_039588935.1 Gemmatimonadota bacterium
GAGCGTAACTTCTTTGTCTGCTCCCACAATCCGGGAATCCCACAGGCCTCCGCCGACCCAGAAGCTCAGCATAGGTACCCCCAGAACGACCCGGCCTCCAAAGTAGTTTGTCTTGCCCGACTCGTTATTGAGGCCGCGGCCAAAATCCCCGTTTAGTGTCACACCGACACCAGGATTGATCGCATACACCGGATTGCCGGTCAACTGCGCTGAGGCCGCATCGGCCACAAGACCCGTCGCCAGCGCCACGACAGCGATTCCACCGATAAACCGTTTCATTTTCACTCTCCTGAGTACTTGAAAACGAGACCCCGGGCCAGACCGGCTATGGCCCAGCCCAGGGTGCTGAATGACTTTTAGCCCTACATACCTAAGGACTACAGTCTACCCCGTCAATAGTGAATTGTACCCAACGTCTCTGTGTCGTGTGTCACAAAAGCGATCGGATGGACGGTCTTAGCGTAGCCACACTGCGCTTATGGAGATCCCCTCGAGATCACCCAGTCCCACGCTGACTCTCGCGTCGAACATGCGACTCAGCCTGAAATCTCCGCCAATCCCCAACGCGAAGTGCAGATCTGTGTCCAGACTGTTGTGCGACAGAAACGCGGTCGGCTGAACGAACGGCACGATACTGACTTGAGAGTCTTCGATGTTCAGACGACGTCCCAGTGAAAGTCCGACAGGTACCAGCAGGGTGGAGAAATCCGACACAAGGTGTCCGCCAATCCCGAACACCACCGCTCCGTCCAGCGGGAAGTCCTCAGAATGTTCGATAACGCGCTGGCGAAGGTTCACGCCGACGAGAATGCGGGTGTCTGCCTGATCACTTGGCTTCCAGAAGCCACCCCTCAATTCAATGTCGAACTTCCCCTTGCCAAACCCATACAGGCCTTCGGCAGCCACACCGCCCCCCTCGGGGAAACTCAACGTTCCACCGAACTCGTGAGTGCCGAACGCACGGTACGGTGCACTGAACGCGGTCATGCCAGTGGCTTGTGCAGCTGCGGACCCCCCAGCAACGATCATTAGCACCAGCAAAACCGCTCCGAGTTCACGTTTCATCGGTACCTCCCTCTGCATGCTCAGCAATGACATTCACAACATCGTCCAGCACCTGGAGCAGGCCACCGCGGACGTACAACACTCTGTCCGAGCCACCATCCTGCCGTACCGTAAGCTTGCCTTCACCCAGCAACGTCATAAACGGAGCGTGTCGTGGCAATATGCCGACCTCTCCGTCATGGGCGGGAGCTACGATTGCGGTTGCGTCGCCTTCGAAGACTGACTCTTCTGGCGAAATGACGGTTACCCGCATCAACCGGCTCCAAGCTTCTTCGCGTTCTCGATGACTTCTTCGATCCCACCGGCCATGTAGAAGGCCTGTTCTGGCAACTCGTCGAACTCGCCAGCGACTACGCGCTCGAAAGTTTCGATCGTATCCTCTAGCTTCACATACTTCCCTTCCATGCCTGTGAACTCGGCCGCAACGGCGAATGGCTGTGAGAGCAGTTTCTGCACCCTACGGGCTCGAGCCACAATTAGTTTGTCCTCCTCAGACAGCTCGTCCATTCCGAGAATCGCGATGATGTCCTGAAGATCCTTGTAGCGTTGCAGGATCTGCTGGGTCTCAACGGCGGTGTTGTAGTGGCGATCACCCAAGTACTGGGCATCGAGAATCCGCGATGAGGAGTCAAGCGGGTCCACAGCCGGATAGATCCCGATCTCAGTCAAAGCACGTGAGAGCACGACAGTCGCGTCCAAGTGACTGAATGCCGCGGCAGGCGCTGGGTCCGTTAGGTCGTCGGCAGGTACATAGATCGCCTGTACGGATGTGATCGAGCCCTTCTTGGTAGACGTAATCCGCTCCTGCAGGTCGCCCATTTCGGTGGCGAGTGTGGGCTGATATCCCACCGCGCTCGGCATGCGACCGAGCAACGCGGACACCTCAGAGCCTGCTTGTGTGAATCGGAAGATGTTATCGATGAAGACCAGCACGTCCTGGCCCTCACGGTCGCGGAAATACTCAGCCACAGTCAGACCGCTCAGTCCCACGCGAAGCCTCGCACCCGGCGGTTCGTTCATTTGCCCGTACACGAGAGCCGCTGATTCCAGAACGCCGCTTTCTTTCATCTCGAGGTAAAGGTCGTTCCCCTCACGCGTGCGCTCGCCCACGCCGCAGAACACCGATCGGCCACCATGACCTTTGGCAACGTTATTGATCAACTCCATGATGATGACCGTCTTGCCAACGCCGGCACCGCCGAAGAGGCCAATCTTTCCGCCCTTCACGAACGGGGCGATGAGGTCAATGACCTTGATGCCCGTTTCGAACACCTCTGTCTTGGGCTCGAGCGTATCAAATGCTGGCGCCTCTCTGTGGATCGGCCAGCGTTCGACATCGTCGGGTATAGGCTCGCCGTTGTCGACCGGCTCGCCGAGTACGTTCAGGATCCGGCCGAGCGCCGCTTCACCAACAGGCATGGTAATCGGCCCACCCGTGTCGATAGCGGGCATACCTCTCACCAAACCATCGGTACTGCTCATGGCCACGGCACGTACTTGGTTTCTACCGATGTGCTGCTGCACCTCGGCTACAACTCTAATCGCCGGGCCGCCATTACCCTCGGTCTTGACCTCGAGCGCCGTCAGCAGTTCTGGGAGGGATTCCGGTTCGAATTCGACATCCAGAACCGGGCCGATGATCGTGACGATCTTGCCTACATTCGCTGCCATTCGTCGCTATCCTTTCAGGGCCTCCGCACCACCCACGATCTCCGCAAGCTCCTGCGTGATCTGTCCTTGGCGCGCACGGTTATATGTGCGGCGGAGCGTGTCTATCATCTCGCCGGCATTATCTGTTGCATTCTTCATCGCGGTGCGTCTGGCACCATGCTCAGACGCCGCGGTTTCTACCATCGCTCTGTACATCGCGTTCTGCACGTAAAGCGGTAGGATCGCTCCAATGATCTCTTCCGCCGAAGGACTCAAAATGAAGTTGGGAACCCTACCTGTTGACGAGCCTGCCTGCTGACCCTTTTCCTGTTCCTCAGCAGGTGGAACGATTGGCAGGACGGGCAGCAGCGTTGGCGGCGTCGAAATCGCACTGTTGAACTTGGCGAATATCACCTCAACCGCATCCAAATCGCCCTGCTCGAAACGCTCCATCAAAGGCGTGATGACCTCAACGGCGTGCGCCGCAGTCGGCCTGTCGCCAATGTCCTCGCGCGCCGCGGCCATCTCCCGACCCACGTACTTGAAGTACTGGATCCCCTTGCGGCCTATGGCGTGAAGCTCCACTTCGGCGCCAGTCTTCTCCAGTTCGGCCAGCCGGGATCTCGCTTCGCGAATGAGGTTACCGTTGAATCCACCGCACAAGCCACGATTGCTGGTGAGCAATACGACCGCTATGCGAGACGGCTCTTCCCCGGGTTGGCGCAACAACGGGAACTGCTCGGTATAGTCCGGAGAATAGAGGTTCGAAATCACCTCGGTCAGCGCCGCGGCGTACGGCCGCGCGGCAACTACCCGATCCTGCGCGCGCTTGAGCCGCGAGGTCGCAACCATCTCCATCGTGCGTGTTATCTGGCGCGTGTTCTCGACCGACTTTATGCGTCGGCGTAACTCACGTACTTTGGCCATCTATTGCCTCTTACCTGAGCGACTTGAACTGGTCGATCGCAGCCTTGAGCCGCTCGGTGAGCGAATCGTCGAGGGTCTTCTTCTCGGTGATCTCCGCGAGGAGATCTGCGTGCTTCGCATCGAGGAACTCGTGGAACTCGACCTCCCAAGAGTGAATCGCATCGACTTCCACGTCGTCCAGAGCACCATTGGTTACCGCGAAGATTATCGCGATCTGCTTCGCGACCGCCATCGGCGCGTACTGCGGCTGCTTCAACACTTCAACAATACGAGATCCGCGGGCTAGCTGTTGCTGTGTAGCCGCGTCCAAGTCTGAACCGAACTGGGCAAACGCTTCGAGTTCGCGGTACTGCGCGTAGTCCAGGCGCAGCCGCCCTGCGACCTGTTTCATCGCCTTGATCTGAGCGTTACCACCCACACGTGACACTGAGATGCCCGGGTTGATAGCAGGACGCACATTCGAGAAGAAGAGGTCCGTCTCCAGGAAGATCTGACCGTCAGTAATCGAGATTACGTTGGTCGGGATGTACGCAGAGACGTCACCGGCCTGAGTTTCGATCACCGGCAATGCAGTTAGGGAGCCACCGCCCTCTGAGTCGGACAGTTTTGCAGCACGTTCCAGCAACCGGGAGTGCAGGTAGAAAACGTCGCCCGGATACGCTTCGCGGCCTGGGGGACGTCTCAGAATCAATGACATCTGCCGATAAGCCTGCGCATGCTTGGAAAGGTCGTCGTATACGCAAAGCGTAGCCTTGTCTTCATCGTACATGAAGTACTCGGCCATCGTGCAACCGGAATACGGAGCGATGTACTGCATGGGCGCCGGGTCGGACGCGCTGGCTACGACGACGATCGTGTAGTCCATGGCGCCTTCTTCCTTGAGGCGCTCGACCACCGCCGCCACAGTGGAGTTCTTCTGTCCGATCGCGACGTAGACGCAGATAACGCCTTCGCCCTGCTGGTTGATGATCGTATCGATCGCGATTGCCGTCTTGCCAGTACCGCGGTCTCCGATGATCAACTCTCGCTGCCCCCTGCCGATGGGAATCATCGAGTCGACAGGCTTGATCCCCGTTTGCAGGGGTTCCTTCACAGGCTGACGTTCGACGATGCCGGGCGCCTTGATCTCGACCTTCCTATGTCTGTCGGTCTCGATGGGCCCAAGTCCGTCAACAGGATTACCCAGAGGGTCAACCACGCGGCCGACCATTGCCGGACCAACCGGGACTTCGAGCACGCGGGCCGTGCGGCGTACCTCATCACCTTCGCGGAGAGGAAGGTAGTTACCGAGAATGACCGCCCCGATGTTGTCTTCCTCGAGATTGAGGGCCAGGCCGGTAACCGTTTCACCTGTCTCGGATGCATTGAACTCCAGCATCTCACCCGCCATCGCCGAGCCCAGGCCATATACTCTGGCAATCCCGTCCTTCACCTCGAGAACGGTGCCAACTTCCTGTGTGTCCAGTGGTTGGAGATCAGCCGCTTCGATCTCTTTTAGGAGAACGTCCTTCAGTTCCCCAGGCCGAAGAATTGAATCAGTCGCCATGAATACTATCGCCAATCAATTGAGTATCAGGAATTCGATCAAAGAGTCCACAAATTTACCAAGACCGCACCAACTAACCAAGTTCGGTCATTAGTTGGGAAGTCGAGCGGTAAGGAACCGGGAATTGGTGCGT
The DNA here is from genome assembly GCA_039588935.1 of Gemmatimonadota bacterium. Taxonomy (GTDB): domain Bacteria; phylum Gemmatimonadota; class Gemmatimonadetes; order Gemmatimonadales; family GWC2-71-9; genus JBDGYW01. Next base: position 5,322 of record JBDGYW010000176.1, read on the forward strand.
TCGCCTGCTAGAGACGGGACCTGGTCCTGCCACGTCGGAAACGGTGCAGAACACCCTTCGGTCCCAGGCCAGCGAGGTCGGCTGCAGCCACTCCTGCCACGCGCTTTGCACAGCCTGCGAGATGGCTGGGCGAAGAGAACTTTAGAATCTCTGACACCGTTCGGACGGTGTATCCGGGATTCTGCAAGAGATCGGCTGCCCACGCAGCTCGAACCAGATCAATCACTCGTTTCAGGTTCGGTGCACCGCCGGCAGCGAACTCTCTGGAGACATACTCACGTGTACGCCCGAGCTTGCGAGCGACATCAGATGTCGTGGTCGCTTGCCCCACGCTATCCAACACCTCGTTCCACGCCCCAATCTGCAACGATTCGGTCAACCGGAGGACGCGAGGCGCCGCAGCAAGTGCATTCCTCCTGGCGCGACTCGCCGAATTCGCGACCAATACCTCTCCGACTATTCCTTCATCGACACCCTGCACAAGAATCCCACGCATACCTCCGTCGAGGCACCGAGCAATGAGGCAGCCGTCATCCGGTCGAAACGGGCTTAACGCAAAGACCGGAATTCCTGGAAAAGCATCGACCAGTGCGATTGCGCCATCAACACCAAACGCTCGGACGTCGATCAACACGGCGTCAACCAGTTCCCTGAGGATCACCGTCAGTGCGCGATCAATCGAGCGGCAAGAAACCATCCGCACTCCACGTCTTGGTAGAGCGCGCCGGATCGTCGTCCTGAGATCCACATCACCATGAACCACCGGGATTGCGGCCACTTTCCCCTTCATTCGTGCGTTTCGGATTCTTCGAAGAGCTCCGCAAGGGTTTCCCCAGCGAGGCAGAGAATGTTGCAGGCATTCTCATAGGAGATTGTTTTCACGGCATCCGAGAAGGAAAACCACTGGCAAGCCAGTATACCCTCCTCAGCTTGAGGACATGGTGAACCTGTCGGCGCCTCGAACAGGAAGAAATGGCAGGATTTGTGAATCCGCTTGCCGCGGAGACGAAAATGCCAGTCAATTACACCGAGAGATGCATGCAGGATCAGGTCCCTCAATCCGGTTTCCTCTGTTATCTCCCTATCGGCCGTTTCCTCAAACGACTCACCCGAATCAACGTGCCCCTTGGGCAAGCCCCATTTCTTGTAGGGATCTTTGATGAGCAAGAACCTGATTCCCGCCGGTGTCTTTCGGAACACAACTCCGCCAGCACTCGTTTCCTGTACTGCTCTCTTGCTGCCATCCATCAGAAACTGACACGGCACTTTGAGTTTTTGGACGGCTGGCCTGCCACCTGCCGCGCACTGGAAGCGTAGGAACGAAAAACCATCTAAAAGACCGAGAACTTGAAATATTTCCTCGGATTGGCTCTGATGTCAGCTAGAAGAAGACGAAACTGGACGATTGCGTCAGCCGCTTCGTAGTACAGCGTTGAATCACCGACCAGCAGGCCAAGAGTGCCAGTCATTCCCTGCATGCGGGTCATCACCGAATCAGCACCAACCAGCATGCGCACAAAGCTCTCGCGATTTCGTTCGGCGGCTTCTGCGAAGACACGGAAACTCACGAGCGCGGATCGCATCTCTTGTGATGCTGTCTGAAGATTGGTGAGTATCGAGTCCAGCTCGCCCTCACTCGTGGCAGAATCAAGGCGGGCGAGTGCGCGCTCCAGATCGAGTGCCGCTGCGGTTACGACATCCGATCCATGTCTTATATTGGTGCTTACCTCACCAAACACAGTCGTCTGCTCCTCGGTGAACCTGGTAAGCGTATCGGCGATCTGGCCGAAATCGCGAATAGACCGCTGCACGTCCAGTACGGTCTGTGAATCGAACGCAGTCTGAATCCGGGAGGAGACCGTGGCGATGTCGGTGGCGATCCTACCGGCTTGCGCCGTCAGCTGTCCAATGTCTGGAAGCGTAGCACCAGGCCATGCATCCCCGCCATCCTGAGCAGCCTCCAGGAGAGCCCGTTGAACGATCGGATCATCCGGTGGGGAAAGGACGTCGATGATCTCAGCCTGCCACTCACCAAACAGCGACGCCGACGCGGCAATGATGCCTGGCTCTGTCGGAAGAAGAGCGCCATCATAGAGCTGGAGGTCAGCGATGACCCAGTCGCCAGCCGTAGATATCCTTACGTCGCGGACTCTACCCACGCGGACACCGCGGAGCACGACCGGGTTCCCCGCTCCAAGGCCTCCGACGGTACGGAACCGCGCAGTCTGGAGAAATTGTCCCGAGCCAACTTGTGTCTGCGCAAGCCATATTGCCCCTACGGTTACCACCGCAAGGGCTAGCAGAATCGTCGCACCGACAACCAGCTCGTCGCGTCGCTTCATCTACAACACCTGCGTCGCCGCCCTATCCGCATCGTTCGCGGCTTCGGGCCTGCCATCGATGAACTGCCGCACGATTGGGTCATGCGTCTTCTGAATTTGTTCAACTGTGCCAACTTGTCGTATCACACCGTTGTAGAGCATTGCGATTCTAGCTCCCACGGTGTAGGCACTGCTCATGTCGTGTGTCACGACGAGACCCGTCACACCCAGCTTCTCTCTCGCTCTCACCATTAGCTGATTGATCACCGCCGACGTCACCGGGTCGAGGCCGGACGTTGGCTCATCATAAAGAATGTAGTGCGGCCGGAGCGCAATTGCGCGGGCAATGCCTACACGCTTTCGCATTCCTCCGGATAGTTGGATCGGATAGCGGTCTTCAGTGCCCTGCATATCAACCATCGCAAGCGATTCGTGCACGCGCTCATCCATCTCGCGAGCACGCACACGTTGGCGTTTCAACCCGAGCGTGATGTTCTCTCTCACCGTCATAGAATCGAACAGCGCCGCGAACTGGAATACAAATCCTACCGTGGCCCTCAGCGTCATCAACTCTCCGCGATCCAGCTCGTGCACGACCCGATCGTCTACCGCAACTTTGCCAGAGTCGGGTTCGAGCAACCCTACGATGTGTTTGAGCGCGACACTTTTTCCGGTGCCCGAGTATCCGATCACAACAGTCGTCTCGCCGTCCGGAACCTCCAGCGAGAAGCCTTCGAGGACCCTTTTGGATCCGAAATTCTTGTGAACTTCGTCGAAGGTGATCACAACAACACCACCGCCCAAAAGGCATCCAGAACCAGTATCATCTGCGCCCCAAGAACCACCGCCTGCATTGTGGAGCGCCCAACCCCTTCAGCACCGCCTTGAGTGGTGAGACCCATTCTGCATCCGATGAGTGCGATGACCAACCCGAACGACATGCTCTTCACGAGACCGAACCAGATGTCTTTGAACTCATGAAACAGTCGCAGCCCTTTGATGAACTCTACCGAAGACAGATCCAACAGGTTGATAGCGGTGAACCACCCAGATGCTACGCCGGTGGCCATGGCAAGTGCTATTACCACCGGAAACATCAGCGTCGCCGCGAAGACTCTTGGCACAACCAGATAGGAAAATGGATCGTACGCGAGGGTTTCCAGCGCATCCACCTGTTCCGTTACCCGCATTGTTCCCAACTCGGCAGCGATGTTGGCACCAACCCGACCGGCGAGGGCGAGGCCCGTCAGCACCGGCGCCAACTCGACCATCACGGCCTTGCCTACCAGAGTGCCGACGAAATACAGCGGCACTGCGCCTGTGAGCGTGTACGACGATAGAAGCGCGAGGACAATGCCGGTGAACACCGCAATGAAGAGCGCGATCGGGAGCGATTGAACCCCGATCCGCCGCATCTGCACCGCGGTAAGGCCGGCCCAAACACGAACCTCACGAACGCCCCGAGCAGCGTCGGCGAGGAAACGTCCCCACCGCCCCGTTTCCTCCAGCCCGCGGGCCACCAGGTTGGTCACAAATCGATACACAGCGCGAATCTATCCGCCCGAAACCAAAGAGGCCAGGGCGCCCGGCCCTGGCCTCTTCCACATGACAAGAGTTCGTACTGTCGGTGCCTATGCCGCAAAACTGGCAAGAGCCTTGCCGACCTCCCCTTCACGAAGTCTCTTCAGAGCCCGGTCTCGTAGCTGCCGCACGCGTTCGCGCGTAACGCCGAGCATACCACCGATTTCCTCAAGCGTGTGCTCACGGCCTCCATCCAATCCGAAGTACAGACGAAGCACCCGAGCATCGCGAGCGGGAAGGGATTTGAGCGCCTCCTCCACTTCATCGCTCAAGAACCGCTCCATGGTCTTCTCTTCGGTGTCCGGCAGATCCTCAGCGATGAAACGCTCAATGAGCGCTCGGTCTCCGTCGGGGTCGAGCGGCGCATCCAGCCGCACCTCGCCAGTGTTCAGCGCGGCGAGTGATTGCACGACTTCGAGTGACAACGTGGTGGCCGACGATATCTCCTCCGGTGTAGGCTCCCGGCGCAGTTCCTGGCGCAAAGCCTCGGCCG
>JBDGYW010000177.1:0-9649 GCA_039588935.1 Gemmatimonadota bacterium
TGTGCGCGATCCGCCATATTCGTCCCACAGGCCGATGCGTACCGGATGCAAGCGAAGGGCGCGACCAGATGGCTCGGAGTCTACTCCGACAAACTCCAACCCGACATCACCTGCCAGCTGAGTCAATTGAGCAAGGGTCGCGTCGCCTGCAGGGACGTACATAGTTCCCTCTGGGTAGACTTCGCCCCCAACCTCAATCGTGCCCGTCAGCCAATATACCTGCTCACCGCTCGCGAGCAGGCGATTGACAGCGACGAACGCATCGTTCACCTGATGGCTCAACAAGAACCCAACCGCTTCTGCGTTTGTCACAGCACCGGCGCCGGGTTCGGCGAAGCCCTCTATCAACTCGAACGGCCCATCGAAGCCGTCAAACACCTTGTCGAATTCGACTCCCATCTGGTACGCCAATGTCCAGCCGGCGGCGTCGTAGGGAGGTGTCGGCGGCCCACCCTCGTACGCGTAATCGTCGGGGTGGTTCTGCGGTTCGAACATGGATCTAACGTGCGGGCGGAAGGCTTGTGCGGCTTTGACTACATAAGAGCCCTCGGGATATGTGGTGCCCGCGGCCTCGAACGACTCCGTTGCCCTATGGATGAAGATCCCGCTCTTGATGAGTACGTTGACGAACTTGGTAGCGGTCAAGAAATCGGGCTGGTCCGCCGGAATTATGTATCCTCTGGCATCCCGGAAATCGGGGTCGAGAAGAACATTGTCGTAATACTCCCGCGGATAGCCTCGATCGCGGCCGGATCCTCCGGTGGCGATCGGGGTCATCTCAGCGCCATCCCGCTCAATGGCGGCCTCGACCGCTGCTATCCTGTCGGGCGTGAACGTCCAGTTGTCCCGACTTCCCTTGTCAATCGAATTCCGGCCCATCAAATAGCGATTGTACAGCAGGTCCTCGCGGTACTTGGAAGCAACGTCGAGGGTGGCGAGGTTGGCCGACTGTATGTATTCGATCGCCTGGCGGAAGTGCCACTCCTGCGGGGCGATTGGCATTGGCAGATCGGTGCGCGGAAGTTGGTTGTCGGGAATGAAGGTGATCTCCATCGGCGTAGGGGATCCGTTGATCTCGGTGAGCAGACCGATCGCGTTGTGGAAGTAGGTGCCGCAACGCAGGCATCCTTCCCACCACGTCGAGAAGCCCGCCATCGAACGGTTCCCGGCTCCCGCTTTCCCCTCGGCGAGGTAACGGTTCTGGATCGCGGCACTGACGACCTCGATACCTTGAATCACGAGTGGATCGTAGTCGTAGTTGAACGGGTCGCGGAACGGTGGGAGAAACATCACTGTACCTTGCGGCCCGGTCTGGTGCTGGTTGAAGACGATCTGCGGAAACCACTCCCGATAAAGCACGCGGTTGATGTGCTCGGTTTCCGGTTGATTCGACATGTAGTGATCTCGGTTGGTGTCGCCACCGATGTACTTGTGGAACAGCTCCGGGAGTCGCCACGGGTTCCGATTCTGAGGATCTCCCATGTACCAGTCGGCAACGATGTCCATGCCGTCCGGGTTCGTGACCAAGGTGAGCAAGATGACGTCATCCAGAAACCGCATCACTTCACGATCGTTCCGGCTGACCATCTGATAGACGAGTTCGAACTCGGCCTGATGGTTCACGATCTCCGATGAGTGGGTACCACCGTCAATCCAGACGACTGCCTTCCCCTCCGTGGCCAGCTCACGTGCTTCCTCGTCCGTCAATCCTTCGGCCAGAGCGAGTTGGCGGGAAATATCCTTGTATCGATCCAATCGTCTGTGGTTCTCTGGCGACGTGATGACGGCCATCCACATCGTCTGCCCCTCGGCAGTCTGGCCAATGTCCACCAGACTCATGCGGTCGGATTGGTCGTCCAGCACCCGCCAGTAGTCCACCAGCTGGGCGTAGTTGAGCAGGATGTAATCCGCACCGATCTCGTGGCCGAAGAATTCAGTTGGAGTGGTGACCTCTCTGCCACACGACGTGAGCAGTGGACCCGCGGCGAGGACGGCGTATGCGGCAACTAGCGTGTGGAGCTTTCTGTATTTCATGAGCCACTTCCTATCCGGGATTGAAGGAAGATGTGCTGAGAGTGCAATGTTAGTCATGGTTTTCCCCGCTCGCCGACCCGGAATTCACCTCCAGCTCGTGCAGGCCCACCAAGAACAGAGCCCCTTCGCTCGGCTGCCCTTGGACGAGGAGCGCGACATACGGGATCCGTCCGTTTTCGTGAGCCGCTGGTGCCAGCCAGCTATGCGCCTTTGCCATCCACCGAGCCTCCTCGTTGCGCTCCTGCGGTAGGTCCGTGGTGTTTACCATCCCGTACGCTGCATTGAACACTACATCCAGGTACTCGTAGGCCGTGTGCCCTGACGGCAGGCTGGGTGCGTCCACAACGATCTTCCATTTGCCCGCCGCTGGATTGTGAATGAAAACCGATTCATCACCCACCGGATCGGCGTCTTCGCTTGCACGTCTGCACCTCTCGCCGGTGCAGTTGTACACGTACACATCGATGTCGGCATCCGGATCTGTCGAGTCGAACGCGCGGGCCAGTAGTGCCGCGGACCCCGGAAGTACCTCCACCTCGTATATCTGCTGTTCATGCTCGGCGATCTCGTAACGTCCTCGCCGGGCGCTTCCCACCGGGCTACCTACCGCCCCGCCGGTGAACGCCGCCATCCGGTTCGTGATCCACACATCGTGGGCTGTGCCACCGGTTCCGATTCCCTGATCTGCCTGGTCACCGACACCTTCCAGCAATGTCACCTCCGCTGCAAGCGCCGATAGCGTTAGTGTCGCAGGTGTGGGCGGAACGGGCTCGTGTTTCTTCGCCTGCTCCCAGTCAAAGGTTCTGGTGTCGGCAACATCGGTGAGCCTCACCTCCCAAGTTCCCGGCATGGGATCGGTCACGACCTCCGTCACGCTCCTGGCTCCCTGTGGCGTTACCCGCCCACCTCTCTGCTGGCGCGTGTCGGGACGAATCACCGACAGGCCCACCTCACGGTCAGACCAACTCAGATCGATCTTGAGGGCAGTCACTCCGACTGGAACACGATAGAAAAAGCTGCGCATCCCTGGGCGCGGGACCTCAGTCTTCTTCTCGACCGTGAAGCCATTTGCAGCGGTGAGCGCCTCTGCCGCAACCACCGTAGCGAGAGTTCGGTACGCGTATCCGGGCACGCTTGGATGGTCGAGGGTGAGGTGAGCGGTGTGGACCCCGTGGGTGCTCGGAGCGATCGTGACTGGGACCGGCACCTGCGTATTGAGCGGCAGAGTCACGGTGAGCGGCGCCGAGAAGGTACCGTGATCGTTCCCTGCCCAGCTCAGGTCGAACGTCATGGGTTCACTCGGCCCCGTGGTTCGAGTGAAAGTGATCGTACGCTGCTCCCGGTCGCCGACATTCCAACCGTCCCGCTCGTAGATTCCCACACCTTCATTGGGAGTTGGCAGCAGGTGGCTGTACGAGTGTAAAACCGGTGCCCGGCTATTGATTACGATCGGCTCACGCGACGTGTCCAATTCCTTCAGGATCTCCCATGCACCGGCGACACTAACGACCCCGTTTCCCTGCTTGTACGCTGGCAGGTGCGGGACATAACGTGCCGACCTGGTGACGGCGTGTTTGATGCGGAAAGCGTCGTACGTCACTCCCTCCTGCTTCGCAGCACTGATCAGCAGTGCCACCGCCCCAGCGGCAGTCGGGGTCGCAGTGGAGGTGCCCCCCGCGATGGTGTAGCCCGGGGGAAATTGGAACAGTCCGGCAATCGCCCGCCCTTCCACGAACCCACGAGCCGTGCTGACGTAGTTCGACGGGGAGATCACATCGGGCTCAAGGGCCCCGTTTCCCATAGGTCCGTACCCGCCTGTGATGAGCAGGTTGTCGTCGTGCTCGACACGTACACCGTGATTGGTGAAGAAGTTGTCTTTGCTCTCGTGGCCACCGACACCGATCGCCCCACGTGCGAGCACAAAGTCGTCGGTTCCGCCGAGAATGGGATAGTTGTGAGTGGGAACCATGAGCGGTTTGCCGTATCTCTCGATGAGTCTGGTGAAGATCACCGTTCCGACCAAGCGCCCATCACGCAACAGATACGGTCGCGTGATGCCTGAGCCCTGCTCGAGAAAGACGACATCCACGAGCGGATTCTTGAAGGCCCGGATCACGGCCTCCGTCTGGCCATAAGCCTCATACCCTTCAGATATATTCGCCAGCTGCGCCCCAGGCGCGACACCATCGAAGCGACCGTCTGTCCCACGGCTGCCTACGGCAGCTCCGACCACCAGTGACCCATGACTGTCGATGCCGACGTTCAGTGCGATAAGTTTCTTCTCGCGGTCGATCTGGACGCCGAACGCGAGAGACTCTCGGACGGGCGTTTCTGGGTCGTCCGTCCCGAAGACACCGAACACCTGGCGCTCACTGTAATCGGTGAGCGCCCTTTCGTCGCTGAAGTCCAGGTCCTGGTCGGTGTCTACCCATACATCGTCTGTTTCCTCGTCCCAGAGCACCGCAAAGAGCCGGCTCGAACCGTCCGGATTCCCATCCCGGTTCAGGTCTTTGTCGATACTGGAGCGGGAGAGCGAGTCAAACGTGCTCTCGTTGAGCATCGCCGCGCGGAAGACCGCTTCGCGCGGAGCCGTGTACGCCGAGTCCAGGTAGGTGAACGTGCCTCCAGCCGCCGCTACCATGTCGGTCATCCTCAGCCAGCGGCCGTCGTCATTCTCATCGATGTCGAGCGCGGTCTCGTATACGACGATCTTGGGAGTCGGTTGCCCTCCTAGCGTCGTTGCGACCTGCAATTCCGGTAGCAAAGGATCGGGGTTGTGATCGATCAAGGCGATCGTCACTCCGCGACCATCGAAAGTTGAATTGACTTCCAGGAACTCCGCGGCGCCAAGGTCGACGAGCGGACTGTAGCGGTTCGCGAGCGGATAGTCGGAGAGCTTTGGTGGCCACGTCGGCGGATTGGTGTCGACGGGTGCCGGCGGCACGACTCCGGTGGGAGGCAGCGAAGCGGCGCTTTCACCACTCGCATCGCCCGGCCCAATAAACCGTGGTTTGGAAATGTCGAGACTGTGCACCGCTGAGTTTTCGGCCAGCTGCTCTACACTATCCACCGGGACGCGGGCCCGCAGATAGTCCACCTCGTCCTCTCGGAGTTGAATCGTTCCACCCAGTGCGGCGACGGTGCCCGCTACTCGAGCGTTCGCGCCAGGCATAGACGCGATCACCAGAAGCACATCGGCATCGCCACGGGCTCGGGCTTGCGCCAACTCACTCCGGGCGTCCTTGAACAAGAACGGGCGCCTCGGCACCTGTGCCGACAGACTCGGCGCAGACAGTGCCAGTACCAATGTTACGAGCAATCGTTTCTTTGGCATGATGTCACCTCAGGAAACATGATATTCACGTGTTCATGGCAGTCGGGATCTTGTACAACTTGCGAGCGGGACGTGCCGACTCCCCCGGCGCAGAGCGTCAAGTAGACATTGTCGGCAAAGATGGTTCCCGGGAGCATGGCTCGCTAGAGGGAATCGGGAAACGGGGAAGGTGAAGCGGATGGGCCGTAGCGATGGGGATTCAGCTTGGATCCTCGCGATTCAGCCCCACCCACCCACGATTCCCGCCAACTCAGCGACCAGCTCCTGGGCGGCGCGCCCGAGGTTTGTGTTGCCCCTGCCGTAGTTGCGAAGCAAGATCACGCCGATCTTTGTCTTCGGATCGAACACCATGTGTGCGTTGTAGCCCGCAACCGAGCCGCCGTGACCGACTAGGCGCACACCGTTGTCAGCTGTGCGTATGGAGAGTCCGAGTCCGTAACCACGCGTCGTGTCTTCAGGCGTCTGAATCGTCAGCATCTCTCGTCTAGCCAGAGCTGAGAGGATCGTCACAGGTGAGGCACCGCTCAGCGCGGCGGCAAATCGCGCCAAATCTCCAACCGTCGAGTCCACGCCTCCATTCGGGACCTTGTAGCCACGTCCCGCGTGCTCCCGCGCTGGATACTCGGTGTCGATAGTTCCATCCTCGCGATTCGCGTAACCGACCGACACGTAAGGCTCGAGTGCTGGTGTCAGCGCAAACGTGCTTTGTGTCATGCCGAGTGGTTCGAATATCAACTCATGCACGAGATCCATGAACGACCGGTCGGCGGCGCGGGAGATGGCCAAGCCCAGGATCCCGAACCCGATGTTGGAGTACGAGTACTCCGTGCCGGGCTCCGATTGCAGCGACGTCGTCGGAATCGACGCGAGCACCTTCGACTCCCACACCGAAAGCGGTCCGGACGCGGCGAACGGCAACTCGGGCTCGCGCACGAGACCACCGGTGTGGCTGGCGAGTTGTCTGAACGTGATGGAGCGAACCTGCTCCTCCGGACCGTTTAGCTGCGCAAACTCAGGGAAATGCTTCACTACCGGATCATCCAGCGCCATGATTCCGCGCTCAACGAGTTGCATCAAGAGCACCGCGGTGAAGGTCTTGGAGATCGAGCCCGTACGGTATATCGTTTCGACACCGGCCGTTGTACGCAGATCGTTGTCTGCCCATCCGAAGCCTCTCGCCCACACTACGGCATTCCCCACCAACACGGCACCTGTGATCGCGCCTACGTCATCGGATGCAACGTCTGCCGCGATCTGATTCTCGAAGCGTTGGATTGCTGCAGAGAAGGCGCCCCAAGGTACTTCCTGCGCCGTCTGGGCGGCTCGAGGTACCGCCGGCGCAGACAGCAAGAGCGCCCCCGCAAGGAAAAGCCATGTGCGCGAGTTGTCGTGTCGTAGCCTCATCGTTCCTCCGAAGGACTGGGGGCGAATTTGGAGAGCACAGTGCAACGGAACATGCTGCGGTCCACCCGCAATCTACATGTCGATCCTCACCGGCACACGACCTCCGCATGTTACGCGTACTTTCGGTAATGCCCTCTCACGATTATTCCTATGGCAGTCAACTTGAATATCCGGAGGTGACCGTTGAGCAGCACTAGCACGCACACACCGATCGTCAGCGACAAGTTGCCGAACCCCATCGGCCCATATTCTCCTGCGGTCGCGTTTGAGCGACTTGTCTTTGTGTCCGGACAGGGCGCCGTAGTGCCGAAGACGGGGAAACTCGCGGGGCTCGACGTAGAGACGCAGACCGAGCAGGTGTTCAAAAACATCGCGGCAATCCTCGATGCGGCAGGTTCCGGCCTGAATCACGTACTCCGATGCGGCGTGTTCCTGGCGGACATGAGAGACTTCCCCAAGATGAACGCGGTATACGAACGAATGATGGCTGGGAACAAAGCGGCGCGAACGACGGTCCAGGTTGCCGCATTGCCTGTGCACGGATTGCTCGTGGAGATCGACTGCATCGCATACGTGCCGTAAACAGCCTCGCCTGGTAGCTACGTTATCGCATACAAGAACACAGGCTAGGGTCAGACACTTTCCAGCTGTCGGCAGGATGACCCCGGTTCGTGGGACGAAGGGCCACCACAATACTCGTCGAATCGCGCTGGGCAGATTCGTGCGCTGCTACTATCAATCCGTCGCTTTGTCGGCTCGTTGCCGTCTTCTCAGCAACTTCAGCCCGAATGGACACGCTGCCGCGCATATGCCGCAGTTGTGTCCGCCGTGGTACTGGAGGTAGTGCTCTTTCTTCCAGTTGTCACATGCTCTGACGTCCAGGAGAACCTCGCGTGGTAAGCCCGGCTGCCACTTCTCTCCGCCGAGCGCGCCAGCAGGACAGGCTTCGACGCAACTCGAGCATTTGCCGCAGAAGTCTTCCTCGACGGGAGGACTACAGGGCAGGTCCATGTCAGTGAACACCCTCCCAAGCCGCACCCACGGTCCGAACTTGAATGTGACTAGTTGGCAGTGACGCCCGATCCAACCCAACCCCGCTCGTGTGGCAGCGGTCTTGTGAGGAAAATCCCCCTTGACGTTTACGGTATCAGTGCGGTCTGAGGCTGCCAACGGCAAAGCGCGAAAGCCTCGGTCCAACAACTCGGCGGCCAGGCGATCCGCTATTTCGTTGATGCGCGTGTTCACGGCTGCATACTCAGCGGCGTAACTGTCGTTTGGGCCATTTTGTATTCCGGCCATGATGCCAGGCTCCATGGGAATAGCCCACGAGACGGCTACGGGATAGTTGCTTCCAGAGGCATCTTCGGGTGTGAGGAACTCGCGCAAGTCGGCCGCTCCCCAGAGTGCTACACCTCTTGCATCCATGAACCTCACGAGCCATGGTGGGAACGATTTCAGATTGCTGTCCCTCGTAGCATGTTGTCGCCTATCCATCCTTCAAACAAGACCACCGATCCGGGATCGGGGCAATCCAAGAAGGAGAAAGCGAGGGAACGGCGAACCGAGCGTGGGCGAAGACCGCGTGCAAGATGCAGTTGATCTCAGTGTGGACGAAGGTCGTGGAAAAGGCTGCTAGCCGCGTTCGCCGTTTCGAAGCACATTGACGAGCGTCAGCAACGCCGCAATCTGAAACGTTGCGATAGCCAATATCCCGAAGCGCACCACGGACCACTCCATCGTGACGTCCCCTTCCCCGTGCCAGATGTCCGTGAGTGCCAGATGAATCGGTAGCAAAGCGATCACAGAAATGATGCCGAGCACAAGTGAGATCTTGGCGTACTGTCTGGTTCTTGTCATGTCTGTTGCCTCTACTGTGTGATAAGCTGGCGTTACAGTCAGGCGACCGTGTGCAAAGCATGCCCCTTCCACATCAGCCGGCCTCAATAAAGTCCAGGCTCTTCCCGCATATGCGGGCCCACTCCAGGCCAGGTCGTCGGCAGTCGCTTCCGTCTACTCCTCCGGCCGGCGAAGCACCGTCGCTTCCGTGATGATCGAACTCCGGCGGCACGGCCTACAGACCAACTGAGAGTACTGGCTCGTTGTGCCGACGTCCGCGATCGGACCGGCAAGCAGCAACGCCTCACCGCTGTCTTCAAGGTGGGCTTCGTACTTTCGGGACAAACCGAATGCGAGATCACCTGACACGACAAGGGCGCTCCTGGGAACACCTCCGGTTGCCCAACTGTCACGCACCAAGCAGGCAATCCGTTGCTCGTCCGCCGTAGACCTGCCCCGCACGTTGGCCTCTCTCAGATCTCAAAGGGAACGCTGATGCCGTCTGTCTGATATAGCCTTCAGTGCATGCGTACGCCAGTGCGGTCCACCGACACTACGTTACGGCAGGTATCCCATCCTCTCCACGAGATCCGCGAATCGCGGATCCTCGCGAATAGGATCGAAAAAAGGCCACACGACGAGGCTCGTGAGGCCGGCGGCGATCCCGACATCCACCATCCTCTCCAACGAACTCCACACGGCGACCGTGTCACCAAGCTCCAGGTAGCATGTAGCAGATATTGTCGCCCCAGCCCGAGACAGTCGCTCGACCCCACCCCTCGAGGCGATCGATTCTTCCAAGAGCGCTCGCGCCTCGGTATCGCGACCGGCTGCCGCCAATGCGAGGGCCAGGGCAGCACCGAAATACACGAACTCCGCCTCCTCAAGTTCGATTGCGTCGGCGACCAGCCTGTCAGGCTCTTCACCTGTCAGCACACCGAGAACGACCTGCAGCCAAATGGCGCGGTGGAAGCCGTGAGCAATCGCAAGTGTCCGCTCGGTCTCCGTCCAGGCCTCGTCGTATCGCCTCGCATGTATGTA
>JBDGYW010000178.1:0-9637 GCA_039588935.1 Gemmatimonadota bacterium
CTCAGTCTGCTCGTTGTAGCGCTCGTCGACCCCGTAGAAACCTCGAGGACCGTTCGCGAATGGCGACATGCAGGCGTAGCGAGTCCGCACAAAGGTCGCGGCGTCCGGATCCACGTCCTCGAGAAAGAGCATTACGTTGTTGATTGCCATGCCGGGGTATTGCATATCGAAGCCGAAGAAACTCACCGTCGGATCAGTGCCGGGATCCTGATTGTGCTCGCGCATCCACAGGATCATGTCCAGCACTTCCTGTGTGTTCCAGGTCCAGAAATACAGTCCCGACAGCAGCTCGGCGGGGTCACCAATGCCGGTGTGGACGAACTCGTTCAACCGGTTTGCCTCCGGCCAAGTGGCTTCGATAGCGAAGATGTTGAAATCCAGTTCCTTGACGAGAAACTCGAGAACACGGTGTTTCATCTGAAAGAACTCGCGCGTTCCATGGGTTGCTTCCCCAAGGGCAACGACTCTAGCGGTACCTACCATATTGGCGAGGGGTAACAGATCGCTGAGGTCGCCGCCCGGCGTAGCGGTCACGAACGACACGGCATTGGCCTGAATCCATGAGACGATCTCGGTGGGGACGGTGTCGGGTGGCGGTGGCGGTGGTGGCTCCGTCGGGCCCCCGTTGCCATCGCCGCACGCCACTATACAAGCGAGGAATAATGAGTAGGTCGCAACTCTGCTGGAGATCATGAAACTCCACCAGCCCAGGCAGCCTGCGTCATTCCGGAAACCACCGGTCCCATTGGTCAACGGCCCCGTCCGGGTATTCGAGCCGGAGGACTCCGAATTCCATGGTGGCTTTGTACTTGCGCGGTGAGGCGCGGGCTATCTGGAAGCGCCAATCATTCTCTTCGCCATTCGCTGGAGTGAGTGCGAAGATCATTACTCCGTCCGCGGCGGGGTACCCAGCCCCAACGGTCGGCCTCACCTGATATGCCGCAAACGTCTCCTCTTCGCGTCCAACGACCCTGACGATCGCGATCCCGTCTTGCGTCCCGGTACGCCACCCAGATGCCCTCTGCAGAATGAAGATTGTCAGCATGGGCTTCGAAGAAAGCCTGGAAGTCCGCGGCGGTAGGTTCGAAACGAGTCCACCGAACGGTTCTGGAGAGTGAGAAATCGGCATCCGTACCCGATTCGTCCAGCGGTGCCGCCGCGAGGTGACCGTCCTGCAGGGGCACCTCCTCCCATCTGGGAATTCGGATTCGGCTTCCGACAAGGGCACCGATGACTGCACCTACGACGCCCCCTACAATCGTCCGTTCGAACGACGGCTTGTCCGGGTCATCACGGTTTGCCGATTTGAGCGCGGTTACGCCCATTAAAGCACCAATGCCAAATCCGATGCCTCCCCCTACACCGGTCATCGCTCGTTCTCCCCGGCGAACGTGGAGCCTGAGGGCCTCGTTATACCTCACCAGAGGGTCACCCTCAGTCTCTGCCAGCAGGAGACGGTCGCGCGAGGCATAGACAACGCGCCCGCTGGCCCAAAACGGCTGCCCGGCCGAGTCGGGGCGGCTGACGCGGATTGTGGCGCCTGTTGTGACCGGGAGGCGTTGAGCGTCAGCGAATCCGTGAATTCCACAAAGGAGAACGGTGCCCACGGCTAAGATGTGGGCGAAGTTGAGACGGTCGTCGCGGTTCATCTCCACATCCCTCTCAGTTGTTCTGATGGTGCGGTATCGATCGAACTCAGTTCTCAATTGGGAAACAGCTTCTCCCAAAGGTCGACCATCCCGTCGGGGAATTCCAGCTCGAGCACCCCTTCTTCGAAATATGCCCGGTAGCGACGTGGGGATACACGTGTCATCTGAAAGAACCACCCGGATTCGCCGCCTCCGTGGCTCAACGCGAAGATCAGAACGCCGTCACCTCGCGTACGCGGTCGCCCTGGATACTGCTTGAGGGTAAAGGCCGCATATTTCTCCTCGTCGAGGCCGGCGACCCTAACTATCGCGATGCCGATGTTGTTGGTACCGTGGCGTGTCCAGATGCCCTCCAGCGGATGCAGACTGTCTGCGTGGGCCTCAAAGAATGCCTGGAAGTCCGCTACCGTTGGCGGGAAACGGGTCCAGCGAACCGTTCTGGAAAGGGAAAACTCGGTTTGTGTGCCAGGCTCGTTCAACGGAGCGGCGGCCAGGCTCTCCTGGTCGAGCGGCACGTCTTCCCATCCGGAAGAGTGGAAAGAGCTTCCGATGAGCGCGCCGATACCGGCTCCGGCTAACCCTCCTACGAGCGTACCTGCGACTGTTCTAATGGTACGGCCCGCTGTTGCATCATGGGAGCGAGTCGCCCGCCAACCGACCACCGTGCCGATGCCAATCCCGACCACTCCTCCGACAGCCGTTCTTGCTCGCTTGCGCTCAATTTGAAGGCGGAGAGATTCATTGAACCTGACCAACGGGTCACCGTCGGTTTCGGCCAGCAACAAACTGTCTCGAGAGGCATAGACCACGCGACCGGTGGACCAGATGGAGGGTTGCTCGGCGCCGGATCGCAACACACGGACGATCGCGCCGCGGGTAACAGGCAGACGTTGGGTCTCTGCCGAATGTTGGATGGCGCACAGAATCAAGCAGGCCAACGGCAGAATGCTCCTGAGCCTGAGTGAGCCGTCACGTGTCATCTCGGAGTCCTCCCTTTGGTGGCCGCATGTTTGCCGCGGCGGAAGAGGGGGCGACCTCAAGTCTGAGCAATTTGTCGATTAAGGACCGATGAGCAACATCCGTTCCCACGTTAAGTGACAGAGTGTAAAGTGTTGTGATGTAATGTTATAACGAAATGGATATGAGAAATCACTTCATATACAGCGTGTCATCAAGGAGGGACAAGGCCGGCGTCGTTCAGGACGTTTTGCGCAATGGCGAGTTGAGCTATCAGCCTCCGAATGGCTCAATCAAAACACGTGCATTTTCATCCATGCAGCAGGATTGTGGAAATCTGCGGCGACGCTTCCGTGAGGCACCAACTCGTCCTCGCAAGTTCGATCGATCCAAGAGACCGGCGTATGTGGATAAGTGGATTCGCCTCGATCTGCGACTGCCACAGCCGCGCCATCACGGTTGCGGTCTCTGTCAAGAGTGTGCCTGCTACCGCGTCCAAATCAGCACAGCGCCGCATTCTGATCGGTCGGCATACGCAGGTGGAGTTCCTGCAAGTCCTTTGTAGACTTCGATGCCGAGTAACTGCTCTGGGAACACCATCATATTCAGGTCACTTGCGTTCTCAAGGCGTATTCCGTCCAGATACACCCGGGGGTGGCAGCCGCCTGATCCCCTGGAACCCAAGCGTCCGCGCCCTGGAAACCGAATCACGGCGTCCCCGAAACCGTCCGATTGTACCCTTACACCCGGAATTCTCCTGAACAGATCAGTGACAAATGTCGGGTCTATCCTCTGAATCTGTTCCCGTGAAAGCGACTGGCCGAGCCCTGATCGCAGGCGACGATGAAAACCGCCGAGCCGACGGTCGAAGCTAACAGTTATGCGGTCACCCTTAACCATGATCTCCGGCAGCTGGACGGCAAGTGGGTCAAGACCCACATCGAGGTCCAGGTTCGTTTCGTCTTGCACCATCCATAGTGCGGCCAGCATTGGCGTATACCCGACCCGCTTGAACTCCACTCGATTTTCACCCCAACGCAGGTTTGGTCCAGCTATCCGAAAGTTGCCGGCTTCGTTGGTGTATGTCGTTCGCATGCCATTGACCTCGACGCTGGCTGCAATCACAGGTAGGCCGGTATTTGCATCGACAACGGTACCCGAAAGGCCTGCGGACGGCGGCGGCCCGCGAGAAAGCAGAATGGGGCCTACGTCGATTTCTCCGTGTATGTCCTCGCTGAGCGTGAGTTTGTAGGATCTCGGTAGGTAGCCGGTTTTGATGAATTGGAGGGTGTTTGAGCCGCTTGGAAGCCCAGTCAGTCTGAACTCGCCAGACACATCAGAGTGAGTCACCAGGCCGCTACGGTCCACGAAGACCTCAGTGTCCGCAAGTGGCAAGCCTGTGGCCGAATCGGCAACTACGCCTGCGACGATCGGCATCCCTACTTGTGCCGCAACGTCCGCTTCGAGAGACCAGAACGCAACAACACACACGAACACACTTGCCGGGAGCCCGTGGCGCATCTGCCAGCCCTTCCAGCAAGGGTTTTGATCGAAGGCCTGCGCAACCTAGTTACAGGACATTGCGACGAGCAACATCCATTCCCTTGCCGGTGCGATGCTGTTAAACCAGTGAAACATAAGGACTTGGGTCGATAGGCTCATTCTATGGCTCAAGCCAGGAATTGTCATCCTGGGGTGACATCTCGCCGTCGTTTCGGACGGTTCACGCAGCGGCTTCCAAGAATGATTCAGCCGGTCATGCACTACGTCACGAAACGCGCATTTTCATCCACAAAGCTGAATTGTGGAAATCTGCCGCAACGCTTCCAGGAGGTACCAACTCGTCGCAGGCGAGTCTCACCTCCTCGTCCAGTGTCATTTCGCCCACCGGTAGAAGGTCTTCCAGATGACTCAAAGTGCGGGGGCCAATGATGGGTGCCGTGATGCCCGGCTGGTCCTTTACCCACAATACTGCCATATGGACAGGAGAAATGCCGACCTCTCCGGCCAGGGCAACGAACTTGCTTCCGATTGCGATGCCGCGGGAACAGATCCGCTCCGCGTAG
The DNA here is from genome assembly GCA_039588935.1 of Gemmatimonadota bacterium. GTDB lineage: Bacteria > Gemmatimonadota > Gemmatimonadetes > Gemmatimonadales > GWC2-71-9 > JBDGYW01. Next base: position 4,673 of record JBDGYW010000178.1, read on the forward strand.
ATCCCGCCGCGAATGCCCGCTCTCGAATCTTTCGGGTATTCAGTGGCAGAGTTGTAGCGGCCGGTGAGCATCCCCTGGGCCATGGGGCACCAGGCGACGATGCCAAGCCCGTGCTCGAGACACAGCGGCACCAACTCGTTCTCGATACGGCGATCGAGCAGGTTGTAGGGAGGTTGCTCCAGGCAGTATCGGGCAAAACCGCGGCGTTCCGAGATAGCCAGTGCCTCCATGACCTTCCAGGCCGGATGCGTGGAGCATGCGACGTAGCGAACTTTGCCCCAACGGACCAGATCGTTCAGGGCCTCGAGCGTTTCTTCATGGTGTGTATCCGGATCGGGACGGTGAACCTGGAAGATGTCCAAAAAATCTGTCCCAAGCCGCCGCAGCGAATCGTCGCATCCCTGGAGGATGTGATGCCGCGAATTGCCCCTGTCGTTGGGGCCGGGCCCCATGGGATAGTGGACCTTGGTGGCGAGTAATACCCGGTTCCGCATGCCATTCTTCTTTAGGGCCCGCCCCAAGTAGCGCTCGCACTCCCCGGCGGCGTAGTTGTCACCGGTGTCGATCAGGTTGATGCCCGCGTCGATTGCGCGTTCAACGATCTCAGTAGCCTCGGTTTCCGGCGTGGGATCGGCGAAATTGGCGGTTCCAAGAGCCAGTGACGATACCTTGAGGCCGGTGCGGCCGAGCGTTCGATATTCCATTTGTTGTCCTTTTCAACTCACTGATGTGTGCTGGTCCCTTACTTCCGCGAAAAAACGCCAAATCCGGTTACCCAACCCATCCAAGTCAACCCCTCTGCGGCCAACGAATCACCCAATTAGGTCACCGATTCAATATCTCTTCGATCCTCCGCAGCCCGCCAACCCTATCGGCCCACGCCGCGTAGACCTCCATGGCGGCTTCCCGGAAAGGCCCGCGTTCGGGGTCAGTTACCCGAACGCCGGCATCTTGGAGCTTTCGCAACGCCGAGTCGGCTTCTGCACGGTATAAGGCGCGTTGCTCAAGAATCATGGCGCGGGCCGCGGCGTCGATGATCCGTCGATCATCTGGGGATAGGCGCTCGTAGAACGATCGACTCATTACAACGTATTCCAGTAGGCGAATCCAGCCGACTCTTGCCCAGAAGGGGGCCGGCTCAAAGAACCTCTTGGCGAAGTAGTTTGGGTCGGCTGCCTCGCCACCGTCGATCACCCCCTGCTCGAGCGCGGTGTACAGCTCCCCGTAGGCCATGGGCAGTGGGTTGGCGCCAAAAGCCCTGAAAGCGGCCAGGTGTAGCGGGTTTTCCATCGTGCGGATCTTTAGGCCGTTCAGGTCCTCCAGGCTCTGGATTGGGCTGGATGTGGTCATGATGTGCCGCTCACCGGCGTCAAAATAGCCCAGCAGGTGTAGGCTCCTTCGCTCGAAAGCGGGCTGCAGGCTCTGGCCGATCGAGCCGTCTAGAACCGCGTCGAAATGATCTGGGCCGTCGAACAGGAATGGCAGCTCGAACAGGTTCGTTTCCGGGACAAACGCTGACATCACGCTGGCAATGTTGCTCATCTCGATGCTGCCGATCTGAAGACCCTCCACGACGTCCCGCTGGTTTCCCAACTGGTTGTTGGGGTAGAGGCGAACGTGGATCCGGCCGCTGGTACTCTCCTCGACCATCCGTTTGAACGATTCCATCGCTCGGACCTGGGGTTCGCCGGGGTTCTGACTCAAGGCGGCCTTGATGACAGTCGCTTGTTCGTTTTGCCGGCAGCCCGTCAGAAGCACACTCAGCAGGACGAATAAAGACCAGTATTTCCTCATTCTCTCCTTCCTGCGCGGCTAAGGTGCCGCCAGGCGCGGCAGCCAAAGTACGGTTTCGGGCCAGTAGGTGACCACCACCAGCACGAGCAACATTGCGATCAATATCGGCACGATGCGAGACGTCACCGCACGGACATTTTGCCCTGAGATACCGCATGCCACGAACAGTGTGGCTCCGTAGGGTGGCGTGACATAGCCGATGGCCAGGTTCACGGTCGCCAATATCCCGAAGTGGAGTGGGTCGACTCCGAAGCTCTGTGCGACAGGGAAGAGAATGGGCAGGAAGACGATTACCGCAGAGAAGCTCTCCAGGAACATCCCAATCAGCAACAAAGCCAGGTTCAACACGATCAGGAACATGGTGCGGCTGCCGATGTGGACCTGAAGCGCCTCCCCGAGCGCCTGCGGCAGCTGGTGAACGGCCACCAACCACGCGAATAGCATTGCGGTTGCGGCGATGAACAGCACGACGCACGATCTTTCCGCCGCATCGAGCACGATCCTTGGCAGGTCTCGCCACCTGATTTCCCGATATGCCAGCATTCCTACCACGAGTCCATATACTACCGCCGCGGCGGCAGCCTCGGTGGCGGTAAAGATGCCGCCCAGAATGCCGAACACGATCAGAAAAGGGAGGCCGAGAGCTGGGAGGGCGGAGAGCCCTGTCCGCCGGATATCTCCCCATTCGAGCGCCGTTGGGGCGTCGCCATCGGGTCCTTCCTTGAGCGCGTGCCGATACGCCACGACCATCAGGCACACACCGATCAACACGCCCGGCACCACTCCTGCCAGAAACAGCTGAGCCACCGAAGTGCCCGTTACGTATCCGATCAGAATCATTAGGATACTGGGCGGGATGATGGGCCCGATGGCACCACCAGCTGCCTGAAGCGCGGCCGCAAAGCGCATGTCGTAGCCTTTGCGCCGCATGGCGGGCAGCATGATAGAGCCCACGGCGGCCGTGTCGGCGGTGGAAGACCCCGAGATTCCAGCGAAAACCATGCTCGCCAGCACCGTCACCATGCCCAGGCTTCCGCGGATGAAGCCCAGACAGGCGGAGGCGAACTCCACAATTCGCCGTGACATCCCACCCTTGTCCATCAAACCGCCGGCGAGCATGAAGAGCGGCACCGCCAAAATCGGCCACGAGTCGAGGGCAGTGAACATCCGCTGTGGAACCAGTGCCAGTGGGAGGTCTGGATCGAACAGCAGCGCGGAAAGGGCTCCCAGTCCCAATGCAAAGGCCACGGGCATCCCGATCAGGATCAGCAGGAGCAGGATGGCGACCAGTCCGATCATCATTTGCTACCTGCCTCGAGTTGGCCGAGCGTGGCCAGTGTTGCCTCGATCACCATCAACGAGCCGGCAATCGGGAAAACTGCGTAGACGACCGCCATGTTGATTTGCATGGCGGGTGAAACCTGCAGGAATCCCACGGCCATCATCCTGATTCCCCAGATAGTCACAACTGCTGAGTAGGCGACGATCAGCGCCCCGGTCAGAACACCCAGTGCTTTGCGCGCGGACGGCGCCAAGCTCGGTCCCAAGTAATCAACCGCTAAATGACTCCCCTTGCGCAGACAAATGGATGATGACAGCAGTATGATCCACACCTGACAGAACCTGGCCAACTCCTCGGTCCAGGCAGGAGGGCTGTTAAATACATACCTGGCAACAACTTGCGCGAATACGGTAATCGTGAGGACGGAGAACAGCATGACAACGGCGACGTCGACGGAGCGACGGGTTACCCGGAGTATGGGGGCGGGCCAACGCTGGCCCTTTTCAGGTGTCAAGATGCGGCCCGATAGAATATCACGAGAAATCGCACAAGCGAACTGCATTGGGCCAAACGTCTCGGCGAGCCACCCTTCCTACAGCCATTTCTTGAAATCTCTGCTGTACCGTGAGTACAGCCACGCCACGGCAATGAGGCAGACACCGAGCGTTGCAAACGCCAACACCTTGGCCTCATCAGACAGATTGCGCACGTCGACGAGAAATACCCGGGCAAGACAGACCGTAAGTGCCGCCAACGCCACTCGCCTGTAGCTCGCCGACTTCCACGAGAATCCGAGAATCATCAGAACCGCACCCACCATCGACCAGCATGCTGTCACCCACCCACCTACGAGAGTCGTCGACTGATATATGAGGACCATTGCTACAGCCGCCATTCCCGTGATGAGCAGCAAGCGCGCGATTGGGTTGGGATCGGCTTTTTCGTCAACAATCGGAAGGCCGGCTCTATTGGCGAGCACTCGCTCGAAAACAATGGCTTGCACTCCAAACACCAGACCGGGCAACAAGATGGCCACACGGGCATTTGAAAGGAAACCAATGACTGTTCCAATTTGCAGCAACAGCAGGGTGAGAACCGCCACTACTGCGGCATTTTTCGCTCCAGCGCTCGAGGCGAGCGCCAAGAGCGCAAACGGCAGAATTGCCATTGAGACGACTGACCAGGGAAAACCAACGTGAGTTTGGAACAGGGCAAAGAGAAGCATTAAGGCCAGAGAATAACCGGTGTACGTAGCAACTTGTGACGAAGGACGAAGGGCCGTGGTCTGAGCTTTGCGGTCGAGCCTCAGGTCCATGGCGACCGCGACGACGAGTGTCACGAATACAACCCATCCCGTTGCCAGTACGCTTTCTACGAGGCGCGGGTATGCGCCCGGAATCGCAGCATAGCAGACGAGGAATATTGTCGCACCGCCTGCGAAGATGCGGACGTTTGTTCGGAGTCCGGCCACGCCCACAAGCGCACCGCCCCACAGCACCAACAACGCAGGCACCACGAAGTCGGGCGCGAAGCGGTCTGCGTCACCAATTCGTGTCGTCCACATAACGATGAGTATTCCACCCACAACGCACGCAAGCCGACCGCTGAGCTTCTCGAATGGCGCGACCTCGGCGCCGCCGTTGCCAGATGTCTTGACAACCGCGGAGATTCGTTCTTGCTGAAGGAAAAGCAGCGCCAGTGTGGCTATCCAGAATAGGTTGAGCGAACCGTCCCATGAGGATTGGAAGAACACCGCCGGCATCACCGCGATTGCGCCCCAGATGACACCGTGACTCAGGAGTATCAGGTTCTTACTGTCGGCGGTTTCGCTGAAGCGCGACGGCCCGATGCCGGCTAGGACCAGGGCACCTACGAAGCCGGCATCGGGC
>JBDGYW010000179.1:0-9634 GCA_039588935.1 Gemmatimonadota bacterium
CCCCCGTGCACCTGGTCGGACTGCCATACAGCCACCAGTCTGTCAGATTGATGGAACGGAAGCGGTTGCAGCAGAACCGCGTTCACAAGTGAGAACACGGCGGTGTTGGCGCCGACGCCAAGGCCGAGGGTGACCACTGCAACGGCGGTGAATGTCTTTGCACGCACCAAACCCCTGATACCGTACACAAAGTCTTGCCGGAACTCGCTCCAGTATCGTGAAGCGCCCGTCATTGCGAGCCTGTTCTTACGCGTCTGCAGCGCCGTGTTAATTCGAGCCTGTCGAGCGCGCCGAATCACGTCAATTGTCACATGCGCATAGAATCTGACCAGGCGGAGTAAGGACGGGCTCTCGCCGAGCTCATCCCGCATCTCAACAAACGCGGCGGTCAGTTCGTCGCCATATCGCGCACGGAACTCACTGGGGAGACATCGCAAGAGAAAGCGAAAGCATTGCTGACCCAGATCTTGATTATTTGAATTGGGAGGTGTCATCTTGTCTGCCCCGTTTCGACCGTCTCCCGCGCGAATTGAGCCATCTGCTCAAGTCGTCCTATTTCCTGCACCAACACTCGTCGACCAGCCCGCGTGAGGCGGTAGTAACGATATCGCTCGTTCTCCCCAGACGGCCTGCCAGCCCGCTCATCGACCTCCTGAACAAACCCTTTCTCTTGGAGGTCCTCCAGCGACCCGTAAAGCATCGCGGGATAGAGCTTTAACGTACCCTTCGTGTCATTGCGCACGCGACGGCGGATCTCGGCTCCAAGTGCTGCTCCTTGAGCCAGTGCGAGTAGGATGTGAAACCAGTGCTGTTTGAGAGCCACGATAACCTTCCAGAGTCACAGTACGTTACCATACTATGATATCGTACGATGATCTGCTCTGCAAGTTTCGCTTTAGGTTGGCAATGGAGGGTCCATCTTCTCCTTCACAGCATGCTGTTCCGCAATGGCGGTGTCGGGTGACGCGGGTGGGCATCGCCAAGTTATTGCGGGTCGACGTGATCGAGGGCAGTCGGCGGCGGCGATGCGGTCAGCCCCTAGCGGTACTCACCTAACGAGATCTTCGGAGGGCCCGAGGTTGATCACTGAAGATCACTGCGGCTAATGCTCTCACTGTCCCTTCGGCCTCATGATCTCTTGTAACGGCGGATAGTCGCGGACGGGCTCGAACGCAATCCAGACGAAGTCCCATGGGCTCGGGTATGTCATCCCTTGGGCGGATGCCAGTCTGAAGAATGCCACGGCATTCTCGCCATCGCCGAGTGCTCCGGCAATCATGGATCGCCACATCGTGTAGCTTCCCCTCAGATGGGACCCATCCAATGCTTCGAGCCGTAGCGAGATCTCGAGAGCCTCGTCCCGGTCTCCCCGACATGCAGCGAGGACTCCGACCGGTCCCCAATGTTGGAAATCTTGCGGGTATTCCTCCGCCAGTGACTTCGCTACACTGTAAGCCTCGTCGCAGCGGTCAGCGACGTACGACGCCCATGCATAGGACCTACGCCACTCTGCGCTCGACTTCGTCTCCGGCAGCCTGGCGTCGAACCACTGGATTGCTCGGTGTGCCGTGCTTTGTGCAGCATCGAAGAGCCCCAGGCGACGCTCATACTGAGCGTGATTCAGCATCGCGTCCCCCTGGCTCAGGCCCTGCTCGGGCAGGGCGGTGATGTCCGCGAGCAGCGCGTTGGCTTCCTCGGCGCGCTCCAGCGCCGCGAGAACGGCAGCTTCAAGTGCGAGCGTCGTGAGATCGTCACCGTATGCCTCACGTAACTGCTGCGCTGCTTCCAGCGCTCGCTCGTGCTCGCCTTGAACAGCATAGGCCTCAATAAGCCGCTCGAAATAGGGTCTCCACCCCCGCATCGGCCCCCGTTCGGGATCGAGACTCAGCAGTGCATCGATGGCTTCCTGCGGACGGTTGTTGTGCAGTGCCTGGCGTGCCCGGTTGTACACGGCCTTGGATCCCGGTGCGAGTTCGGCCGCCCGCCGAATGGCAACCAGTGCTGCCGGATTGTCACCGTCCGCTCGTGTCCTCAGGTAGTCCAGCCAGTGTCTGTCGTACTCGCTCAGCCGGTTCCTGAAGCGTTCGACGATTGCCAGCAGTGAGTCCACCTCCGTCCATTGAGCGTTGTTGTTGTGGATGAGCGTTGCGTAGAACAGGGGTATGACGAAGCTGGTATCGAGCGCGAATGCGCGGTAGAAATGTGGAATCGCGTTTGCGTCATGAGCCGACACCAAGTAAAGCTGAAGACCCTCATCAAACGCCTGATATGCCTCCAGCGTGGGCGGCTCGCTCACGCCTCTGGCTGCCGTGGCAAGACGCTGGTCGAACGAGACGGCGAGGAGACCAAGCACCCGCTGCATCATCGGTTCAATGGCATCGTCAGGCGAGTCGAGCGGCGCGATCTCGGGGCCCACGGCACCACGACTCTGACCCCCGGTAACATCCGTCACCTCGACTTGATACTGGATTGTCTCCCCGCGACGGTAGTACGCGCCAAAGATCACGGTGCCGGCGCCCGTCTCTTCGGCCAGTGCCGTGATGCGGTTTCTCACATTCCCGGCTGCTGCCTCGGAGGCTACATACTCCGAAGCCTGTTGAGCCTCAATCCATGGCACGACCTGCACCACGGCCGATCTCTGAAGACCCTGCGTGATCCAGTGACCCGCCATCGCACCTAGCGGATCCAACGAGGAGTCGCCTGTCTGGTTCTCGAACACGGCCACCAAGACCCGATCTGGATGCAGCGACGCGTTAATCCCACGCTGCAGAGATGCTACCACTGCAATCACAGCGACGATCACACCCGCAGCCGCGGCCGCACCTGCCATCATCCAGCGGCGCCTGGCCGAGCGATCGACCGGCGCGGGCGTCATGCCACGAGTGGGTGAGACCAACCCTTCCAATTGCTGCAACAGCTCCTCGGCGCTCTGCCACCGGTCGGCAGCATTCTTCTCCAAGCACTGCATCACGATCTGCTCGAGTTCGGGAGGCACCGATTCCCGATATTGGCTCACCGCCTCGGGAGTGTCAGTCATGTGAGCCGAGAGAATCTCATGCGAATCCGCGCCAAGGAACGGCGGTCTGTTTGTCAGCAACTCGTAGGCAACCGCTCCGACACCATAGATATCCGCTCTGTGGTCAACGTGAGGATCAGCGGCAACCTGCTCTGGTGACATGTACGCCGGCGTACCAATTGCCACGTCATCGGTGCTCGATTGCAGGTGGCCTGCAGCCTCACTCACGGCCTTCGCAACCCCGAAATCGGTCACCAGAGCATGCTGCTTGGTGAGTAGCACGTTGTCAGGTTTGATGTCGCGATGGACGATGCCCTTCGCATGAGCTTCGGAAAGCGCGTCCACCACATCTCTCAGAATCCTGACGGCTTCGTTGATGGGTAGCTCACCTTCGCGAGCCAACTTTTCACGTAGAGATTCACCTTCGATGTACGGCATCACGTAGTAGAGGAAGCCGTCAGCATCACCGGAGTCGATCAGCGTGAGAACGTGAGGGTGTGTGAGTTGGGCCGCGATCTTGATCTCATTGTGGAACTGCTCCGCGCCCAGCGCGGCTGCCAACTCCGGCCGAAGCACCTTGACCGCAACCTTGCGCTCGTGCTTCAAATCATCCGCCAGATAGACGTTGGCCATCCCACCGCGACCGAGTTCCCGCTCTATGGTGTAGCGATCCGCCAGGGCGCACCTCAGACGGTCCAGAGAGGGGGAAGTCGCCACGTCCCCATCTTCCAACGAGCGATCTGTTGCATTTCGCATCGGCTCCCTGCGCAACCGCTCGGCATAGGCCACCACATCGGGTGAAGGCTCTGCAGCCAGACCATCGTGCAGCAACCCCGTGTGGCGGTCGGCTTGCTCCAAAGCCTTCGCTCTGTCACCGGCCGCCTCCAACGCCCGCATCAGTCCCAAGGTCACGTGGGTGCTATACGGATCGTGCTCTTCCAAGCTACGCCACCACGCGACCGCTTCGTGCCGCTTACCTCTTTCAGCGGCTGCCGTGGCTAGGCGCTCGAGCGAGTCGGCGTAAGCCCTGGCCATTCGGTCGCGTGCTGTGTCCAACCAGTGCTCGAACTCGGCGCTCGCCCTGACCGCGAGTCCGCTCAGCAACGAGCCGCGATACAACGACACCACTCTCTCGAAATCGCCCGCAGCTAGCGCCGTCTCGAGCGCCCACACGTCAACCGATATTGCATCCTCACTCAGGGCTACCTCGCCCTCGCCACGGTTGAGAATCGCATCCACGCCCAACTCCCGTCGCAGCACGTGCAATGCCTGACTTAGTGCGTTGCGGGCTTGATCCTGAGTCGACTCGGGCCAGAACAGGCCCATCAGAGTGTCTCTACGGTGGAATCCGCGCGGTATCGCGGCGGCGAGATACGCAAGCAAGGCTACTCGCTTGGGTTGGCGCAGCAGGGTCGCCAACTCGCTTCCGCCAGCGTCGCGTATGTCCACCGAACCGAGCAAACAGACTTTTACCATCGGCATAATGGGGCCGTAGCGGCGACTCCCAGGCCTCTGTGAGCGCGTGTAAGACGTGGGTAAGCGCTGTGTGGGGCCCGCGGCTTAATCTTGCACAAAGCTACGATCCGAGATCGGCGCTCGCCAGAGACATACCTGCATCGACTTGGCGGCGAACGGCTCTGTGGCTTCGAGCCAGGCTGAGGTAGGAGGTGCAAGATGCTACTCCCATACTCGAGCGAAGAACAATATCGAAAAGGTCGCCGCATGGTAACTTGCCGATCCGCAACACCCGTCAACACTCCGGGTAGCGAAACAGGAACATTGTGTATCCCGGTACGGTCCTGCTCGCTGGTGCTGACTGCTTGCCTCGTCACTGCAGTTCCTATCCCACAGACCTGGGCCCAGGGAGTTGAAGGCTCAGTTTACGGTGCGCCGCCTCCTTCGGTGCGAGCCGTTCCCGTTGCTGACATGATCCAACTGGATGGACAACTCGTTGAGGCAAGTTGGCGGATTGCAGAGCCGGCCACGGGGCTGCTGCAAGTTCAGCCGAACGAAGGAGATCCGGCGACGCAACGAACCGAGGTTCGCTTCTGCTTCGATCAGGATGCCCTTTACATCGGCGCGCGGATGTTCGACAGCCTCGGTTCAGAGGGCGTTCGTTCGAGACTGGGACGTCGCGATCAGAGCGTAGGCGCTGACAACCTCGTCATCACCTTCGACACGTTTCACGACCATCTCGGCCAGGCCGTTCTCGAGGTGAACCCCTCGGGAGCCAGAGGTGACGCGTTCAGTCCAGGAGGAGCTGGGTTGGATCACTCATGGGATCCCATTTGGGAATTGGAGACGCGGATCGACTCACTTGGCTGGACCGCCGAGGCCAGGATCCCGTTTTCTCAGCTGCGTTTTCTCCCCCGCGACTCCGCACAGACATGGGGGCTGCAGATCGCTCGGGGGGTGACTCGCCTGAACGAGTCGTCACGATGGGCATTCTGGCGGCTAAACCAAGTGGGCGGTCCACCGCGTTTCGGGCACCTCGACGGGCTCGAAATTGCGGCAACGCCTGGTAAGGCGGAGTTTCTGCCGTATTTGGTGGGTCGCTTTTCCAACATTGAACCCGCAGACCGGAATGATCCGTTTCTTGATCCACATGAGCTCGACTACAGATTCGGCGTTGACTTCAAGTATCTGCTCACGCCAAGCATCACCTTGACGGGGACGATCAACCCTGATTTCGGCCAGGTCGAAGTTGATCCAGCGGTCGTGAATCTCTCGGCGTTCGAGACATACTTCCCGGAGAGGCGTCCTTTCTTCGTCGAGGGGAGTGGCCTATTTCGGTTCGGCAGACGGCAGTGCCTATTCTGCAACAGCATGTCGAACCTGCGCTTGTTCTATTCACGCCGCATCGGCCGCGCACCGCAGGTATCCAGCAACGCGTACACCGCGGGTGAATACGCCGCGGTCCCGGAGAACGCGACCATCCTGGGTGCCGCCAAAATCACAGGGCGCACAGCCAGCGGCTGGTCGGTCGGTGTCCTCGACGCGGTGACCCGGCGAGAGCATGCCGCTGTGATCGGATTTGACGGGTCGCGGTTCTCGACCGAGGTAGAGCCACTCACGAACTATTTCGCTGGACGGGTGGGGAAAGACCTGAGGGGAGGTGATTTGGTGCTAGGCGGGATTGTCACCTCTGTCGTGCGCGACTTATCCGATCGGGCTCTCGAGAACCAACTCAATCGACATGCCGAAAGTGTGGGCTTCGAGTCTGACCTGTGGTGGGGCCGCCGGACCTATCGCCTGATGACGAGCGTCGCCTTCTCGCAGATTGCGGGAGACACGAGTGTGATACAGAGATCACAGCGGTCCAGTGCTCGCTATTTCCAGCGACCCGATCGTGTACACGGCAGTAATGGATTGTTCACGGACGCCTACGACCCGGCACTCACATCGATGAGGGGATATGCCGCCTATACCCGACTGTCGAAGGAGTCGGGAGGCTGGCGAGGCGAAGTCTCCACTGATATTCGGTCGCCCGGTTTCGAGGTGAACGATCTCGCATATCTCACGCGTGCGGATTATTTGTGGATGAACGCCAACGTTTTTCGCCTTTATACACGGCCGACCGCCGTGTACCGGCAGTTCGCGTTCATCGTAGGTGGCGAGCAGAGGTTCAACTTCGACGGTGACCTCACGGACAGACAGGTGCGAGCCCTGGTGGGGGTGCAGTCGCTGGACTACTGGTGGATCAACGCATGGGTGGAACACGGTTCATCGGTGCTGGATGACCGACTTACTCGCGGTGGTACCGTTTCCCGGCTACCAGCGTGGAACCGCGTACACCTCGATGTTGAAACCAATCCGCGCCGGAGTCTGATGGTCAACGGCGCAGGCGATCGTGCGTGTGACAGTGAGGGAGCCTGCTGGACTGCAATCGCAACCGGCGTTACCTACCGACCCTCACCGAGCGTCTCAATCAGTCTCTCACCAGCTGTTCAGAAGGAGCAGTCGACTGCCCAGTACGTGACTGCACGCGATGATGTAACTGCGACCGCATTTTTCGGCCGACGCTACGTCTTCGCGGACCTCGAGCAGAAGACCATCTCGATGGACACGCGCCTCAACGTAACGTTCACTCCGGATCTCACCCTGGAAGTGTTTGCCCAGCCGTTCATCTCGAGTGGTAGCTACGGCAACTTCAAGGAATTCGATGCGCCTCGTGAGTTGGCGAAGAGCGTGTACGGCACTGACATCGGTACAATCACATCAGATGGAGACTCGTACACCGTCGATCCTGACGGTGCCGGCCCGGCCGAACCGTTCTCCGTTAGCGATCCCGACTTCAACTTCAGATCGCTCAGAGGTAACGCCGTGCTGCGTTGGGAGTTCTTGCCCGGCTCGACGCTCTATTTCGTGTGGACTCAGTCGCGTAGTGATGTCGCACCCGTCGGGAACATGGATTTCGTTCGTGACGTAGACGCGCTCGTTGGCGCGCCGGCCGACGACATCTTCATGGTGAAGATCAGCTATTGGCTGAGACTTTGATCCATCGGCTGAAATTCGGGTTGAGTGTCACGAGTTCATCGATGTGGCAGTGGCTGAGATGCTGCACGACAACAAGGTACTGTCAACTCATGATGACTCTGGCCTGCTTGAACTTCTGCTCAGGCAGCAAACGACCGTATAAAGGGCTTTTCTGTCATACGGATCACGCATTTTGCTGTGGTTCTCGCTCAAGTTGACAAAGCCGGGAATACAACTCGAAACGTCTTGAAGACTGGGGGGCATGAATGAACAAGCTGACAGGGATGACTCGAGAGCGGAAACAGGCTCACAGCAAGCTCCTGGCTCTTGAGTCGGGTGTATACCAGGCGTTTCTCGAGATGGAGCGAGCAGCATATGAGGATGGAGCACTTCCGAAGAAGACCAAGGAGCTGATTGCGGTTGGGATCTCAGTGTATGACAACTGCGAGTCGTGCATGCAATGGCATATCGAGCAGGCTGCGTCGTCGGGGGCATCGCTCAGGGAAGTTTTGGAAGCCCTCGAGGTTGGAATTGAGATTGGCGCTGGCAAACGGCAGGTTGCGTCGCGGTTCGCCCTGACTGTCATGGACGATGTGTTTCCGGATCAGATTACGCAGGGCGATTGACGATGCCTCAGCCGAGGGGATTCTGCGGTTTGATGCCCGCACCGGACACTGGGGAACGGCGGAGGGCGGCCTGCTTGGTGATGGTCAGATCAGACGACCTGACCGCAGTCCCGGCACGCCTTTGTCACGTGATGGATGCAAGGCCAACAGACCCTTCGGCAGATCTGTGTGTGCCACCCGCCTCCGTACGGAAAAAGGGAACTGTTGCGTACGCGGACTTAGTGCGCGCGAGGCTAAGGTGAGACCGGCATGTGAATACTCGAGTGACATTGGACACGGATTCTAGAAGCGTTGGCAGGACAGACAAGGAGACTGCACGTTGAGAGAATACAGGTTTTGGCAAGTCGACGCCTTCTCAGCAGAACCATACTTGGGCAACCCGGCCGCGGTTGTGTTTCGAGCAGATTCGCTTGAGACGACCGAAATGCAGATTATCGCCCGCCAGATGAATCTGTCGGAGACGGTCTTTTTATGCCAACCCACGGTGGCTGAGGCGCACTACCGAGCGCGAATCTTCACGCCGAGGAAAGAGCTCCCATTCGCAGGCCATCCAACGGTGGCTGCCGCATTCAGCCACCTGAAGTCGTCAGCCGGGGATCCCGACGGCGAGGGACTCATGCTCACGCAAGAGTGTGGTGTTGGTTTGATCCCGATCGCGATAGGTGAATCCGATGGCGGGTCCCTGTTCACGATCGGTACGAATGCTCCTTCCAGAACTGAAGCTTCGATCGACCCGGAATGGGCCGGTTGCATGCTGGGTTGCAGCGTGGACGACCTCGCCGATGCGCCGATTGAGGTGTGCTCGGTGGGCCTACCATGGATGATCGTCGCCTTTCGTTCACTCACTGGACTACAACAGGCGGTTCCGAACCAAAGGCTTATCGAAACCTCCTGCATTGAGGCTGGGGCGACGGGGATCACGGCTTACTCCCCGGAGGCTGAGTCGGACGGCTGCGATTTCCATGTGCGTTCCTTTGCGCCCGGTGAGGGGATCCCGGAAGATCCAGTCTGCGGTTCCGGCAACGGAGCGGCGGCGGTTCACATCGCGGCCCACCTGCGCAGCGAGCAAGACTCGTTCACGTACTGGGCAGAGCAGGGTCTCGAGATTGGACGCAGGGGGCGTGCGCGGCTGGCAGTTGAGAACAACCTAACGGGCAACCCGGCAATAAGCCTCGGTGGGCATGCCGTCACGGTGATGAAGGGGGAACTGTACGTATGACGAAACCTCGGACGTTATGGGCCTTGGTTCGTCTTGCGCAGGAAACAAACAGAAAGCGAACCACGAGCTGGATAGGAGCGAGAGAGATGTTAGAGACATTTGACGCACGTTTAGCAGCAATGGACTTGGACCTCCCCGCAATTGCGTCGCCAGTCGGCAGTTTTCAGCCGGCTGTGAGGTGCGGCAACCTCGTGTTTGTTTCGGGTCAAATTCCGCGCGATGCAGAAGGCAACTACCCTGCGGGCCGGGTAGGCGAAGAGTACACGGTTGACGAAGCGCAACTCTGGGCACGTAACG
>JBDGYW010000180.1:0-9582 GCA_039588935.1 Gemmatimonadota bacterium
AAGTCAGCGGGATCGAGGCCTTCCTGGGGATACACGAGCTTCAACTCATCACCTGCATTCTGCTCCAGGTGTGTTCCAGCCTTCGGACTGACACAGATCCAGTCTACCCCCGCCGGTGCCGCCATCGTCCCGTTGGTTTCGAGCGATATGAAGAAGTGCCGCTGTTTGAGCTCGGCGATGAGAACCTCGTCGAGCTGCAACAACGGCTCCCCACCAGTACACACAACGAATTTCGACCCGACGGACTCCGGCCAAACACTCTCCAAAACGTCGGCAAGCTGACTCGCTTCGTCGTACCTGCCTCCACCCGGCCCATCGACACCCTCGAAATCGGTGTCACAGAAGCGACAAGATGCAGTCTCCCGATCGATTTCTCTTCCCGACCAGAGGTTACATCCCGCAAACCTCAACAATACGGCGGCACGGCCCGTGTTTGCTCCTTCGCCCTGCAGGGTGTAGCGGATCTCCTTGACAACGTAGGTCACGGGCGCGTTGGAGACTGGTATTCGATAGGATCCATCATGCCGGCTTCCTCGAAACCCGCTTTACGAAGGATGCATGCATCGCATCGGCCGCACGCGACTCCCGTCGGAGATGGATCGTAGCAACTGGACGTCAATCCATAATCCACACCAAGCTCTTGCCCCCTGCGGATGATCTCACTTTTCGACAAGGCTATCAACGGTGTGTGGATCGTGAGTGTTCCGCAACCTTCGACACCGGCACGTGTCGCGAGTCGACCCATCGTCTGATAGGCTTCCACGTACTCCGGTCGGCAATCGGGATACCCGCTGTAGTCAACGCAATTGACGCCAATGAAAATGTCGTTTGCCTCGAGCACCTCTGCCCATGCCAGTGCATACGACAGGAATATTGTATTGCGTGCAGGGACATATGTCATTGGGATGCTACCACCAATCGCCTTTGGAGCGCGGTCCTTGGGTATGCTAGCGTCACCGGTGAGAGCCGACCCGCCAAATACTCTCAAGTCGATTGGAAGAACCACATGCTGCTCGATGCCGAGTGCGTCCGCAACACGGCGAGCCGCATCCACTTCTATTGCGTGCCTCTGACCGTAAACAAAGGTCAACGCACAAAGCAAGAAGCCGCGCTCTTTGGCGACGGCGGCAGCCGTCGTGGAATCCAGCCCACCACTCAGCAATATTACCGCATTCCGTTCCGACGTTTTCGCCTCCGCTCCACCGTTCGCAACAGATCCCACCGGCTAGCGTTGCGACGAACCGCGCACAGCTCGAGCAACGATTCCGATGCCACCTCTGATGTTTTGCGTAACCTCTACCTGAAGCTGGGCTGGTCGTATGGCAACTACTATGTCATCCGCAATACGACCTGCGAGGCCTTCGCAGAACTCACCCTCGTTTCGGTACGACCAGAGGTAGTACTTGAGAGACTTGGATTCCAGACAAAGTTCGTCAGGTATGTACTCGATGCTCACGGATCCAAAATCAGGTTGTCCGGTTCGCGGACAAAGGGATGTGAACTCCATTGTGAAAAGCCTCACCGTTTGCACGTCAGGAGCCTCGAAGGCTGCCTCTTTCATCCCGATACGAGCTTCGTCGGGGCTCGACGGGCTCGGCAGAGGTCCGTGAGTGGGCAAATCTGGGGATTCCTGCATAACCAAGCGCTCCCATTCCGGCGTGGCTGAAACGTAACGGCCAAGATCCACCACGATCGTACGAGCCGCAAGGGGGCAACCCTTGGATCTCCACCGGCTCCCCCGTAGGTTACAGTGGTTTCGCGATTCCACGACGAGGAGCTGCAGCCCGGATCCATCTCCTCACCACCAGACTTCGGTGTCGTACTGAATGGCTACAACGCGCTATTACGCTGTCGACCAGATCAACGGTCAGATAGCTGTTCTGGCAGATGACGAAGGCCGCAACGTCGCCCTTCCGCTCGCTCGCCTTCCCAAGGGCATTACTGCGGGTTGTGTGCTATCGATCAGCCTGGACAATGCGGGAACGCCCGCATGGTCGTCCGCGGAGATCGACGAGGAGGAAGCAAGACGGCGCTCAGCCGATGCTGAGCGGATGAATTCCGATCTAAAGGAGCGGAAGCGAAGCGAATAGGAGCTCAGTGGCTAAACAGCACGTGGCTCAGGTGCAGCGGATCAGACTGCTTTCACAGCAATTCGGATCTTGAAGGAACTCATCGAGATCATACTACCGCTCTCTAGGTAACTCCTTTTGCCCTCCCCGAACACCATCGGCGAGCTCAGAGAGGATCCGTTCACTGAAGTCGAGCCGATCGAAGACCTCACCAAGTTCGTCGCGCATCCCGTCGACACTTTCGCGTAAGCCTTCAATGGATTCGGCGAGTCTCGCGACATCCGAAGCACCCAATTGCGGTCGCCGCCTCACCCATGCCCAGGAAATGATCCCAAGCCCCCCCAACACCCCCACGGCCGTGATCAAGGCCATGAGTACTTCAGCGATCTGGTAGCTCTCCATTTGGGCATCCTTCAAGCGTGGATGCCCAATATACCGCCAACGCAACGCTCCGGGCCATTCACCGTATCTAATCACCCAAAGACTCGCATTCATACCCGGAGGACAAGATGGAACTCGAGCACCGCATTGGATTCATCGGAATAGGCGTAGCGGCATTAGCACTAGTGGTGACGCAGACAGACTGGCTGCCGTTGAATCTAGCCAGCCTGAATCCGTTCGGCGGGTCTACGGATACGGACGTTGCAGAATCGCCGCAGCGTGGTCGGGAACTGATGTTGGAGCGGGAATTCGACGTGAGTTCTGGGGGCACCCTTTCAGTGGACGTTGCAGATGCGGACGTGACAGTACGGAGCGGCACAACAAACGACGCGTCGGTCAAGGTGTTCATGAGAGCGAGAGACCGGAACTGGGGGCGCGATCTATTCGACAGAATGGATTTCGACGTTGGACTCAGTGGAGACGAGATCAGTGTTGTCGCGCGGAACCCCAGAATCGACAGATCGGAGTGGCAGGACAATCGTGGTGGAGTTGGCTTTCAGGTCGAGGTGATCGTCCCCAGTTCGTACAACGCAATCATCAGCACCGGTGACGGTGACCTCAGCATGAGTGATTTCGAAGGCGAGTTTGATCTCGAGACGTCGGATGGAGACATCTCAGTGGGGACACTCACCGGATTATTGCACCTCAGGACATCAGATGGTGATGTGAGTGCAGATGGGCTGGCTGGGGCAACAATCTCAGTCCGAACGAGTGATGGTGATGTGCGGATCGGCCTACTATCGGGCCCGGGAGAAATCTCCACGAGCGACGGCGACATACATGTTTCCATCGATCGAGCCGCCGACATCAAGCTGCGTACTGGAGACGGTGACATCACGATCTACGCGGACGAATCGCTTCAGGCCGATGTGGACCTCAGCGGAGAAGAGGTGCGCCTGGCATCAGGTTTCAGCCTAGTCGCCGGACGAATCTCCGAACGCGGAGCGCGTGGCAGCCTGAACGGTGGTGGGCCCACATTGCGCGCCCATACCGGAGACGGGACTATTTCGATAAGGGAAAAGGGAAGCGATCGGTAGGCAGCAACCAGATGTGAGCTTCCAGCAGTCAGCGGCCAGCATCTGGCTCGAAACGGGCGGCTGGTTGCTCACATCGACTCATTCCTCCTCTTCCAACTCCAGAATTCCCTTCTCCACCGCGATGTCTCGAGCCTGCTGCATGAGATCCAACAGTTCAGGCAACAAATCGACGCGAATAGTCACACCGCTCTTGGACGGTCTCGGCTCATCTTTCTCGTTCTTGAACCACTGGCGCACTCCAACCAGGTCGTAGCCCTTGAAGTTCGACAGCGTGACCCTCACTTCCTCCCTGTTGTTCTTCGGGAAACTCCCAACAATGATGTCGTCGTCCGCCATGCTTCCTCCTGAAGTTGAGCAGACAAGATGACGGTGGGCACTGTTTCGCGCCAGTGCAACCCTAGAGAGCATATCCTAGAACGGGAATCCGGTCGGTGGCCGTCGTCGACGATGTTTTGAACTTCAATCTCACTGTTCACTGTTGAGATCGTCGCATCAAACCTGTCGCGCACGTGCCGCACTTGGTCGCGCGCAAAACCACAGCGATCGCTAACGCGTTATATCACAACAGCTTCATCAGTCACGAACTCGGCACATGTCTTGCGTTATCGTGGATTTCGATCGGCCATCAGAACACATGAGGGGGAGCGGAGGCTCTGGGAGTATCATTGACCTGGCGATCGTCGGTGATCATACCTCCGCCCCCACCTCGCCAACTGCGCGTGGCCGGGGCCGTCTCACTGCGCCCACTATGCGTGTGTGGTTATGTTGTCTCGCTCGAAATAAACCCCTGAACCATCCCGCGCGGCTGCTTGCTGTTTGCTCCTCCGATGCTGGTGATTCCGTCGAGCGAATTACTCACAACGCGCAAACGCCGCTCTGTTTCGTCGTGTTGTTTTAGGGCATTGGTCAGGTGTTTGCCGACCAGTTCGTAGGAACGCTCGAATCTTCCAAATTGCTGCTTCATCCCACCTAGAGCATCAATGATTTCACGCGCACTATGTTCCACCTCTAAGCCGCGAAGTCCATACAAGATTGCCGCGAGATATGCATAAAACGTGTTGGGCGACACAGGGATCACTTTCCTCTTCAGCGCGTATCCGACTGGGCTCGTGTCCTCCCCGGGAGCCTCGTCTCGGATCATCGCCTCGTAGTACACGTTCTCGGCAGGGATATACATGAGGGCAAAGTCGTAGGTACCCTCATCGGGACGAATGTACTTGTCGGCTATCTCGTCGATGCGGGCCTTGAGGGTACGATGGAAAGCACGGCGCTCCCGCGCTGCATCGTCGCCCTCCAGCCGGAGCATCCGCTGACACGCCTCCAGGGGAAACTTCGAGTCCACGGGAACGATTCGCCCGCCAAAGCGAATCACAGCATCCACGCGCTCACCGGACTTGAACCCGTATTGCAGTTCATAGTGACCGGTCGGAAACACTTGTCTCAGCAGTTCCTCGAGCCAAAGCTCTCCAAGCGTGCCACGTAACCTCGGTACCTTGAGCAGATCTTGGACCTGGGCGATGCTCTGCCCAACCTCTTCCAATCGCGCTGTGGACTCTGAAAGTCGGATCAGTTCCGCGCGAACATCGGAAAGCGACTTCAGCTGTTCCGCGTTCCCCTCAGCAAGAGCCCTGGGCACCCGCTCTTGGGAACTGACGACTGCATCCAGACGTTGACGGAGTTCCACCAACTGCTGTTGAAACGGCCCCATGTCCAGCTTACCATCACCCCTGAGAAGAAGCACGAGAACGGCGAGCAGGAGGCAAACCACAACCACCAACAAGACGACTACAGCCGTGGTCAACGCACACCCTCGAACAACGTTGGCGCGCTGTCATCATTGGAATCCGTTGCCCGTTTCCCGCCTCTCACCTCCAGTTCTCGCTGGTCCGGCGAAGCGCGGCCGCCTGCCTGGCTACACATGGCCCGTACTCCCGAAGCCTCCCTTGCGGTCAGTAGTAAGACCAACCACGCCTTTGTTCCAAGGAACCACTTCAAAACGGTTGAGGATCACCTGGGCAAGACGGTCTCCGTGCTCTATGGTGACAGGTTGCGCCGAGTCGTTCTTCACCATGATCAACCACTCGTCCGGATAGTCCGCGTCGATCGTGCCAGGGGCGTTGGGCAGAATGAGGCCTCGCTTGAATGCCATCGAAGAACGAATCCGGATCTGGGCCTCAAAGCCAGCTGGAACACTCGCCTTGAAACCTGTGGGAACCAAGGCGACATCTCCGGGAGCGAGAGTAAGCCGGCCCGATTCGGCAGTTCTCTCACACAACTCGCCGGTTGGACCGACTCGAATCCTGACATCCCGACCAGCAAGGTATGCACGTACGTCATACCCGGCGGAACCTTCTGTTTCACGACTCGGCAAAACGACGTCCGGATGAAGCGGCTCAAAGATGATTCTGGCGTTGTCCTGGATCATTCACAACCTCGCCGTGGGAAGATGTTCGCCACACGCACCTCCGCCCGCCCTGTTCCATGAGCGAACAAGGGTGCGCGTGCGGCAAAAGGATCAACTGTCGCCGTTATGACGCCCCTCACCCGCCTCATTATCCTTGACCCGCCCAGCTTTCTGCAAGGCAGTTCGCAACAGGTACTCGATCTGCCCGTTCAAGCTGCGCAGATCGTCGTTAGCCCACCGTTGAACTGCGTCGAGGACTTTACGATCTATGCGCAGCGAGAACGCTTTGCGGTTTGCCACCGGCAGCTATTGATAGAGGGAACCCGTGTTGACGACCGGCTGAGTACCTCGATCCGAGCAAAGCACCACGAGTAGGTTGCTTACCATGGCAGCTTTTCGCTCTTCATCCAGCTCGACGATCTTCTTGTCAGACAGAAACTCTAGTGCCATGTCGACCATGCCAACCGCGCCTTCGACGATCTTGGCTCGGGCCGCGATTAGAGCCGAGGCTTGCTGACGCTGCAGCATGGCGTGGGCGATCTCAGGCGAATAGGCAAGATGACTGATTCGCGCTTCGATTACTTCCACTCCCGCCTTTTCGAGCCTGGCCTGTACCTCACCCTTGAGTTGCTCAGAGATCTGACTGGTATGACTACTCAACGCCACATCATCGTGGCCGTGGGCGTCGTACGGGTAGTCGGTTGCCAGGTTGCGCAGAGCCGCCTCACTCTGGACGTGAACAAAATTCACATAGTCGTCAACCTCGAACATCGCCTCGGCAGTGTCCACGACTTTCCATACAACCACGGTGCCGATCTCGATCGGGTTACCGTTCGCGTCATTCACTTTGAGCTTGCCGGTCTCGAAGTTTCGTACTCTGAGGGAGATCTTTCGCTTGATTAAAAACGGATTGGCCCACCTCAGGCCCGAGTCTTTGACCGTCCCGGAATACTTCCCGAACAGTTGGAGAACCCGCGCCTCGTTGGGGT
Organism: Gemmatimonadota bacterium; assembly: GCA_039588935.1. Classification (GTDB taxonomy): domain Bacteria; phylum Gemmatimonadota; class Gemmatimonadetes; order Gemmatimonadales; family GWC2-71-9; genus JBDGYW01. The sequence continues at coordinate 6,941 of JBDGYW010000180.1, forward strand.
TCACAATAAAGAGACCGGCCCACAACACAAAGACCAGAGACCATAGCGTCCACGCCACAACGATACCGAAGACGTTCTCCGTTGCGATGGCACTTATTCCCCAACCCGTGAGTGCCAAGTGGGCGATGAGGAGAATGAGTACCATCGGCAGTCCGGCAGCTGCCTTGTGTTCCAATTCGCGTATCATCTGTATCCTCCCGAAATATGATATTAATATGATATCATCTTGACTGCGTATATGCAATACCTAGTTGCGGATGAAGCCTCCTGCGGCACTCGCGTCTCAACTCCCCCCTAGACATTCCCCAACGATTCTCATATCCCTCAAGCGTGCCCATCGCGAAAAACGTCCGGGAGGGATGTATGTGCAGGTCAGTTTTTGTCTTGTTGGCTTCAGTGCTTCTGCTGGTGTGCCCGACCTTCGGTCAAGAGTCTATAGAGAGATACACACGGGATTTCGAAAAACGGGACGGGTATTTCCCGCTTTACTGGGATGGAGAGGAAGAACGCCTACTTCTCGAGGTACGGAACCTGGACGAAGAGTTTCTCTATCTCACGTCGCTCGCAACGGGAATAGGCAGCAGTCGCCTTGGCCTCGATCGAGGGATGATAACCGACGAAGCTGTCGCACGGTTCGAACGCCACGGAGGCAGGGCGCTGCTCGTGCTCTCCAACCCCCGGTTTCGAGCAAGAAGCACCGATAACGCCGCCCTGGTCCGCTCCGTGAATGAATCGTTCCCAACATCGACGTTAGCGGCCTTTGAGATTCTCGCAGAGGATGAGGCCGAGGATGACGATGACGGGGGGATTCTGGTAGATGTCACAGGGCATTTCTTGACCGACCACGTCGGAGTTGCACAGCGACTCAGCCGGGCCGAACAGGGAAGCTTCTCCCTCGACCGAGATCGTTCTACCGTCTACCACGATCGCACCAGAGGTTTTCCGTCCAACACGGAGATCGAGGTCTCCCTCACGTTTGCGGCGAACAATCCCGGCCCGATCGTGAGTTCTCACGCGCCCGACGGCAGAGCGATCACTCTGAGGCAACATCACTCGCTGGTACGGCTCCCGGACGATGCCTACCGGCCTCGCAGGGGTGACGCACGACTCGGACACTTCGGTGTGTCTTTCTACGATTTCTCACAACCGTTCGACGGCGTGTACCAGGCGAGGTACATAACACGCCACCGACTTCAGAAGCGAGACCCGTCTGCGCCCTCGTCAGATCCGGTGCAGCCGATCGTCTACTATCTCGACCGCGGCATCCCCGAGCCGTACCGCACGGCATTCCGCGAAGGCGTGATGTGGTGGAATCAGGTTTTTGAGGCGGCAGGATTCACAAACGCGTTTCGAGTGGTGGACATGCCTGACGACATGGACCCGATGGACGCGCGTTACAATGTGATCCAATGGGTGCACCGCACCGAACCAGGATCTTCGATAGGGCCTACACTAGTGGACCCGCGCACCGGAGAGATCATCAAAGCAGCGGTGCGCATGGACTCTTACCGCTCCTTGGTTGATTTCAACATCTACGCGGGCACACATTCGGTCGAGGCACCCGCGCGGATGGATATCTCCAACTGGATTGCGTCGCTCGACGACAGCGTGAGCGCCGAGGATTTCGTGATGGCGCGCCGTCGGCAACATGCAGCTCATGAGGTCGGTCACACACTGGGCCTGGCCCACAATTTCGTCGCCGCCAGCTATGGCAGGGCTTCGGTCATGGACTACCCTGCCCCACTCATAAAGCTGGTAAACGGAGAGATCGACGTCTCCGACGCCTATCGGGACGGCCCGGGATCCTATGACTCCGTGGCGATACGGTACGCGTATACGGAGTTCGCGGAGCAACCCGCGGAGACTGGATTGAAGGCGATCGTCGACGAAGCAATGGCAAACGGCATCAAGTTCAACGCAGACGGAGACAACGCGAGTTGGAGTTCGTACCCCGAAGCGACGACTTGGATCAATGGTACTGAGGCTGTTTCAGAACTGTCACGGGTGATGGATGTGCGGCAGGCTCTCATAAATCGCTTCGACGAGACGGCGATACGACAAGGGGAGCCAATGGTGTGGCTGAACGAGCGGTTCGTACCGGTATATCTGCACCATCGCTTTGCGCTCGAAGCGGCAATCAAGACTGTCGGGGGCATGGAGTTCCGATACGCGGTGCGCGGAGATCCGTTGCCACCGACGCGGATCATCGCGCCGTCGCGGCAGCGGCGTGCACTCGAGCAAGTACTCGACGCATTGGAACCAGACGCCCTGGCCATCCCGGAACGCATCTTGGACCTCATGGCCCCGCGGGCTTACGGCTACGGCACGACCAACCGGTTTTTCGGCACCAGCGCGGCTCCGGCCTTTGATCAGATCGGCGCGGCGCGGACTCTCTCGACGATGATCGTAGAAAACTTGTTGGCGCCCCAGAGAATCGCGAGGCTGGTGGCGTTCAACGCTCGGAGCAGTGACTCGCCATCACCGGAAGACGTGATTCAACGGATAATCGAGCGGACTTGGGGCGCGCTCCGTGGCGGGCGAGACGCAGCTCTACGCCGTGTTGTTCAGCGGGTTGTGGTCGATGAACTCATTGATCTCGCCGCCAACAACGACGCGACGGTCGAGGTCCGCGCCGCCGCGGA
>JBDGYW010000181.1:0-10587 GCA_039588935.1 Gemmatimonadota bacterium
CAGTTAAGTTGACTTGCTGCTCGACCGCGTTGCGCCGAGAATCTGCCTAGCTCCAGACTCTGGTGGAGGGTCTTCTTATGAGGTTCAATACCCCGATCGCTGCTCTCCTGGCTGGAGGCGCGCTGGCAGGAACCGTCACCGAAGGCAACTGTCAGGACAGCGGCATGAGGACCAATCCCGCCGAGTACCCCAGCGTGGACTCCAGCTTTCTTTCGGCCCTCGAGTGGCGGTTCGTAGGGCCGTACCGCGGTGGACGTGTTGTTGCTGTAGTAGGAGATATCGATAACCCCCTCGTATTCTATTTCGGAGCTGCCCACGGTGGAGTGTGGAAGACCACAGATGCCGGGCTGTCTTGGCGGAACGTGTCGGACGGCTTCTTCGAATTCCCTGCGGTGGGTGCCCTCGACGTGTCGCTCTCGGATCCCCAAGTGATCTTCGCGGGAACTGGGGAAGGACTTCAACGACAGTTCATCTCGCCCGGTGACGGGGTCTACAAATCCAGCGACGGTGGAGAGACATGGACCAACGTGGGCCTGCGAGAGACTCGGCACATCTCGAGGCTACGTATTCATCCAACCAATCCCGACATCGTGTACGTCGCCGCGATGGGTGATATGTTCGGACCCAACCCGGAACGCGGCGTCTATCGAACCACGGACGGCGGCGAGACGTGGGAGCAGATCCTGTACAGGGGCGTGACCGCAGGTGCAGTGGATCTCTCGATTGATCCCACGAACCCAAATGTGATATTTGCCGCACTGAACCACCACGTGACGTACCCGTGGGACGAGGAGAGCGGCGGACCCGGTTCGGGATTCTTCAAGACCACCGATGGCGGGGACACCTGGACGAACATCACCCACAACCCCGGTATGCCCACAGCGTTGATTGGAAAGATCTGCATGGCCGTCTCGCCGGCTCGATCGGAACGGGTGTATGCGTTCGTCGAGGCTGACGCGGGTCAGGGCGGCATCTATCGTTCCGACGACGGCGGCTCCACCTGGCAGAGGACGCATACGGACCCGGCCAAGCTGGAGATCCCCAATTCCTACAACCACCCCCAAGACCCCGACGTCGTGTTCATCCAGCCGATCAGCGGTTTCTGGAAGTCCACCGACGCGGGGAGCACGTTCGAACGTGTGCCCACGGAGAATTGGGATAATCATGCGCTGTGGATCGATCCCAACGACCCGAACCGGATGGTCGACGGAGGCGACGGGGGGGCGGCGGTGACGCTGAACGGAGGTGAGTCCTGGTCGAGCCTGGAGAACCAGCCGACAGCAGACCTGCTGAGTCTGGCCGTTGATGATCAGGAGCCTTATTGGCTCTACGGTGCTCAGAACGACAACAGCCACATTGCAATTCCAAGTCGGACCGACGATTGGTCCATTGGCTGGAAACACTATTTACCGCTTCCAATCGGCGAGGGCGGGCAGACGGCCGTGAAGCCCGACGGAAGTGTGGTTTATGCAGCCGACAGGGCCAGGATGTTCCGTTTCGATCGGGCATCCGGTCAGGCTCCGGACATCAGCGTTTGGCCAGAGGTGGAGTTCGGAACCGCAGTCAAAGATGTTAAGTACCGTTTTTACTACTCGTTCCCCGTCATCGTCTCTCCACACGATCCCGGCGTTCTCTACACGGCGGCGCAGTACGTCTTTCGATCCTTTGACGAAGGCCAATCCTGGGACCAGATCAGCTCCGACCTCACGCGAGACCGCCGCGAAGTGATGGACAGCACTTCCGGAGGACCCATCAGCTCCAATGCCTCCTCGCTCTTTCACGTGAGCCTCATTCGGACCCTTGCCGAGTCTCCCCTCCAGGAGGGGGAATTGTGGGTCGGCACCGACGACAGTGCCGTTCAGCTCTCGCAAGACGGTGGAGGCAGTTGGCTCGACGTCTCGCCGCCGGATCTCCCCGAGTGGACTACGATCACGGCGATAGAAGTCTCGCCGCACCGTCGGGGGACGGTTTATGTCTCCGGAGAACGGCATAGAGTGAGCGATCGCACGCCTTATCTCTACAAGACCACAGACTACGGCAACACCTGGCAGCGGATCACGAACGGGATTCGGGAGCACGATTACACGTGGGTCGCCCGGGAGGATCCGGTTCGGCCGGGTCTCCTTTATGCGGGAACGGAAACCGGCGCGTACATCTCCTTCGACGCCGGTGAATCCTGGCAGTCGCTGCAGCGCAACCTGCCGCCGGTGATCGTCATGCAGATGGTCGTGAAGGACGACGACCTGGTGGTGGCAACCCATGGGCGCGGCTTCTGGATTTTGGACAATATTTCGTCACTGCGTGGTATAACTCCGGAAGTGACATCCTCTGCAGTACATCTGTTCGAGGTGGTACCCACTCTTCGTCTACTGCGGGGTGGAAGAGGGTGGACTGGCGGGAGCTCTCCGTTTGTCGGAATGAACCCGCCGCGGGGGGTGATGATCGAGTACTACCTGGCCCAGGAACCCACGGGTGATGTGGAGCTAACCATCGAGGATTCGGCCGGCGAGATTTTCCGGCAATTCTCCAGTGAGGAACGCCATGGCCCAACCACCAGTGCGGGAATGAACCGTTTCCTCTGGGACATGCGATATCCTGGTATCGAGTTGCCCCGGTCGGCCGGAGCGCTGCACGATTATGAGAGCGTCGATCATTCACCGCCCTCTCGGCCGGTCGCGCTCCCCGGACACTACGTCGTCCGACTCACGGTGAATGGTTTGGTCCTCGAGCAACCCTTCGAGATTCGGAGAGATCCGAGAATAACGGCCAGCGACGCCGATCTCAGGGCTCAGTTCGAGCTCCTGGTCAACATCCAGAATCGGACATCTGAAGTGGCCGACGTGTTGGCAAGACTCAGAGAAGTCCGCGCCCAGGTCGACGGACGTCGGGCTGAGGCGGAAATTGTCTTGGAGCAACTGAAGGAGATCGAAGGCGTTCTCACGATCTGGATGGGGTCCGAGGCCCACCCCATGATGTGGGGCCCCCCAGGGTTGATCCAGAAGTTGGCCAGGCTTTCCGGTGCCGTCGTCGCGGCCGATGCTAGACCCACGGAATCGATGTATGCGGTATTCGAGGAACTCTCCGAACGCTTGGAGGCTCAACGGAGCCGATTGAATCAGCTCTTCTAGGACGAGGTTGACCGGACGGTTCTACTCGACAATGAGTACCTGTCCACTCAGACAGCCCTCCACTGCCTTACCGTAGGCTAGGCCAACGGCTTCGTTCGATACATGCACGTGTCCCGGAAAGAAGCCGTCGTATAAAGCTCGACAGGCCTCCAGTATTTCAGGACTTACAGCGTTGATGCGAATGCCTCGGGGCATATCAACCGCGGCTCCTCTTACGAAACCGTCGAGAGCTCCATTGGCGGCAGCGGCACATGACCCACCGCGTATCGGATCGCGGTTCGTAACCCCGCTGGTTAATGTGAAGGATCCGCCGTCATTCACGTAGTCGAAGCCTTCCAACACCAGGTTAACCTGCGGCAGGACCTTGCCCAGAATTCCCTCCATGAACTGGTCGCTGCTCATCTCGTGCACCGAACCGAAAAAAACATGACCCACCGCGCTCACCACTGCATCGACTCTTCCAACCTGCTCGTACATCGCGCGAATGCTGTCGATGTTCTCGATATCCATCTGTACGTCACCGCTGTTCTTTCCTACCCCGACAATCTCGTGCCGACCAGACAGTGCCTCTACTGCAGTCTTACCAACGGCACCGGCGGCTCCGACGATAATGATTTTCATAGAAACGGCTCGGTCATTTAGACTCTGAAAGATGATCGGACATAATAACCGTGAGTCACATCGGAAGTACAATGTAGACAAATAAATGGCAAAACCGCTCTGTCGGGGTTTATTTTGACCGCCGATCGGAAAACGCGATACGTGGAGATGAATCGTGGATTATCTGCAACGAACCAGCAATCGGACGATGCGCTGCCTCAGAACCAGGGTTTTCCTCCTAGTAGTTGCGGTCGGAGCGGCCATGTCGACCTCAGCTTTTTCCCAAGACGCGATCACTTCGGATGACGATTGGTCTGATTTGGTGCTCTGGTACCAACAGCCTGCGGCTCAATGGAATTTTGCTCTTCCCGTCGGAAACGGTCGTCTCGGCGCCATGGTCTTTGGCGAAATTGCCGCAGAACGCATTCAGCTAAACGAAGAGACGTTCTGGGCGGGAGGACCCTACGATCCGACCAATCCGGGTGGTGCCGAGGCGCTTCCGGAAATTCAGCGGCTGCTTTTCGAGGGGGATGTGGAAAAGGCGCACGATCTGTTCGGTCGGACGATGATGGGGATCCCATATGAGCAGATGAAGTACCAGTCCCTGGGAGATCTCTGGCTGTTTTTCCCCGGCCATGAGGAGGTAACGGAATACCGACGGGAACTGAATCTCGACGAGGCGATCAGTCGCGTATCGTACTGCGTGGGAGGCGTTGGATTTACTCGGGAGGTGTTTTCGACGGCCGTCGACCAGGCCATCGTCGTAAGAATCACCGCCGATCAACCAGGTGCATTGACGTTTTCGGCCGAACTGCACGGTGCTCGAAACCAGGCGCATTCCAACTACGGAACCGGGTATTTCTGGTGGGAAGGTGTTCCGCCCAACGGTCTGAAGGTCTACGGCAAGAGTGATGATTATCTGGGCATCGAAGGAAAGCTGCGCTATGAGGCCCGCTTGATAGCGAGATCCGAAGGAGGCCAAATAGAAGTCGACTACAAGACACTTCACGTTCGTGATGCCACGACGGCCACCTTCGTCATCGCCGCTGCGACCAATTTCGTCAATTACCGCGACGTCAGCGCCGGCCATGAGGCACGCGTGGAAGAGGTGCTACGAAACATCGAGGACCGTACATACGAGCAATTGAGGGCGGATCACATCGCCGAACATCGGGGTTGGTTCCGGCGTGTTTCCATTCAACTCGGGGACGAAAGCCTCACCGATATTCCGACCGACCAGCGAATTACCCGGTTTGCAGAGAATCCCGACCCCGATCTGGCGGCACTTTACTATCAGTTCGGCCGATACCTGTTGATTGCCAGTTCGCGGCCAGGCACCCAAGCCGCGAATCTTCAAGGGATCTGGAATGACATGGCCAACCCCTGGTGGGACAGCAAGTACACGGTCAACATCAATCTGCCGATGAACTATTGGCTGGCAGAATCCTCGAATTTGTCTGAACTCACGGGCCCGCTCACCACGCTCATTCGAGATGTCTCTGAGGCCGGTGCGAGTGTGGCGAAAGAGCACTGGGGTGCCAGAGGATGGGTGCTTCACCAGAATACTGATATCTGGCGTGCAACGGCTCCCATGGACGGTCCGTCCTGGGGTGCATGGCCTGTTGGTGGCGCATGGCTGACCACACATCTGTGGGAGCATTACCTGTTTACCGGAGACGAAGATTATCTACAGGAAGTCTATCCGTTGATGAAAGGCTCCGTCCTTTTCATCTCTGACATCCTCGTTGAGCACCCTGACAACGGCTGGTTGGTGACTGCACCATCAAACTCACCCGAGAATTTTCCCGACAGACCAGGAAACGGTCGTTTCTTCGACGAAGTGACAGGGTCTTACCTAAAAGCGCGAACCATGGCAGCTGGCCCAACCATGGATATGGAGATCATCCGGGCGGTGTTTGAGAATTTCCGCCTTGCAGCGACGCACCTGGGGCTGGATGCAGAACTGGTTGAGAAGGTAACCAACCAGGGAAATCAACTAGCTCCCCTCCAGATCGGGAAACACGGGCAGATACAGGAATGGATTGTCGATTGGGACGAGATCGAACCCGAACATCGACACATTTCTCACCTGTGGGGGCTGTATCCAGGGTCTCAGATATCGCCGGAGGAAACCCCGAGTATGGCTGAAGCAGCGGCGCTGACGATAAGGCGCCGGGGCACCGGTGGATGTGGATGGTCCTACAGCCACAAAATCGGATTCTGGGCTCGGCTCCACGAAGCCGAACCTGCCTTGGCAGAATTCAAAGCCCTTCTTACGGAATCCTCCCTTCCGAACCTGTTTTCACTCTGCGGCCGCGCACTGCAAGTGGACGGAAATTTCGGGGCAACTGCGGCGATTGCCGAAATGCTCTTGCAGTCTCAGGGTGGCGAGCTACGGTTCTTGCCGGCGCTCCCGGTCGAATGGTCGACCGGATCGGTCAAAGGACTACGAGCTAGGGGTGGGTTCCAGGTCGACATCGATTGGTCAGATGGTATGTTGGCGTCAGCCGTACTTCGGTCGGACCTGGGTAAGAGATGTGTAATCAGAACCGATGCGCGGGTTCGAATTACGTCGTCAGGCCAGGAGGTTGTTCTGGACCTCACCAATCGCGGTTTGATAACGTTCGCTACCACGCCGGGCGCCATTTATCGTGTTGAAGTCCTTGAGTGAACAAGAACCCACCGATGCACGATTACAGGAAATCCCAGTGATGGCCCCCCTGATACGAACCCGGGCCCGCTAGCAAGAGAGGCAAGATGCCATGAGAACCTTTTCGTATTTCAAAACCACTTCCCTCGGCTTGCTATTGATAGGCGCGGCCTCGCTCACGCAGGTCTCGGCTCAGGAAGCCAACGCTCTCCGTCCTCTCCAGGTCGATGACTACTTCACCCTGAAAGACGTGGGCAGCCCGCGCGTCAGCCCGGACGGCCAGTGGGTCGCCTACACGGTCTGGTCGCAGGACCTCGAGAAAGATGGATCCGAGACACGGCTGTGGAAAGTCCCGACCTCCGGGGGGCAGGCGATTCCCATGACGGCGACCGGCAACTCCGCCTGGCGGCCGAGGTGGAGCCCCGACGGCAGGTACCTGACATTCCTGTCGAATCGCGACGGGGAACAGGGCACGCAGGTCTTCACGTTGGATCCATGCGGCGGGGAGGGCGTCCAGCTCACCAGTGTCGAGCAGGGCGTCGAAGCCTACGAGTGGTCGCCAGATGGTACACGACTCGTGCTACTGATTCGCGATTCGAAGCCGAGCGACGGGGAGGCCGACGGACCCTGGGTGATCGATCGGTTGTCGTTCAAAGATGACTATGTGGGTTATCTGAACCGTCGACGCGCACATCTCTATGTCTGGAACGTCGAGACGAAGGCCCTAGTGCAGCTCAGCTCCGGAGACTACGAGGATTGGTCGCCGGTCTGGTCTCCGGATGGGAGTCAAATCGCCTTCACCAGCAACCGCACCGAAGAGCCGGACGCCAATACCAACACCGACATCTGGTTGGTGAACCCCGATGTCTCGCACGAGGAGCAGGAGCCGGTCCGCGTTACCTCCAACCCCGGGTCAGACGACGAGCCAATCTGGCACCCAGATGGTGAGCGGATCGCCTACATCACGACGACGCGGACCGATATACCCCAAGCCTACCAGCAGACGAAGCTGGCGCTCATCCGCGTCGGTGAGGACGAACCCGTGATCTTCACGGAGTCGCTCGACCGGAAGCTCTACGACCCGCATTTTGCGCCCGACGGAGACCGCGTCTATGCTTTGCTCGAGGATTGGGGCCAGGTCCACCTTGCGGCAGTCTCGATCGACGAGGGCGGCTTGAGCCGGCCGATCGCCGGACGGCGCCGAGTGGAGGGTGCTACCGTGGCGCCCGACGGCGCAGTCGTCGCACTCGTCAGCGAGCCCCGGTTGCCGGCAGAGCTGTTCGTGCTCGATGCCGAACCATCCCCGTCTTCCGAGCTGCGGCGCCTCACGCACGTCAACGATGCTCTGCTGCAATCGATTTGGCTGGCGGACGCAGAGGAGGAACGTTTTCCTGCCGTCGATGGAACGGAGATCCAGGCCTTCGTTTACAAACCGCGGGCATTCGATCCGACGCTCGAGTACGCGACTCTGCTCTGGCTTCACGGAGGGCAGGAGTCACAGTACGACTTTGGCTTCGAATTCCGAGTGCAGCTTTTCGCCGCCAACGGTTACGTGGTGGTGATGCCGAACGTTCGAGGGTCGGGAGGCAGGGGGCTCGACTTCACGCTTTCGAACTACCGCTACTGGGGCAGGCACGATTCCGAGGACGTGCTTTCGGCCACAGACCACGTCGTGGAGCTTGGCTACGCAGATCCCGACCGGCTCGGCGTCGGCGGTTGGTCGTATGGTGGGACGCTCACGAACGACGTGATCACGAGGTCCGGTCGTTTTGCGGGGGCAATATCCGGGGCCGGCAACGCGCTGTGGATCGCCAACTATGGCCATGATCGATACCAGCAATGGTACCAGACCGAACTCGGTCGGCCCTGGGAAAACCGAGACGTTTGGGAGAGGGTATCGCCGTTCAACAGGGTTCAGAACATCACCACGCCGACACTTTTCATAGGAGGGGAGAAAGACTGGAACGTACCGATCATAAACTCCGAGCAGATGTACCAGGCAATGAAAACGTTGGGGCGCGAGACCTCGCTCGTGGTTTACCCGAACGCTCACCACGGCATCAGGCGACCGGTCTATAAGAAGGACCTGCTCGAACGCTTTGTCGCCTGGTTCGACAAGTACGTGAAGGGCGAGCCTTCCGGTGGATAGCGACCTGCTGATATGACGAAGCGAAAATTCAGGGTACCGCACACCTTGGTGATTCTCGCCGGGATGGTGGTCCTGGCTCAGCTCCTCTCATACCTGATTCCCGCTGGGTCGTTCGAGCGGGTGGAAAATGCCGCAGGGCGACTGCAGGTGGTGCCAGGCAGCTTCCACCTCACACCCGATGCACCGGCGTTGTCGCACGTGGCCTTCCTGATAGCCATCCCCAAGGGTCTCAGCGGGGCACACGAGATCATCTTCTTCGTCTTCATAATTGGGGGAGCATTCGCCGTCCTCAAGGCAACGGGGGCTGTTGATGCAGCCATGGGAGCCATACTCAGGCGCTGGGGCGATCGACCCTTCTGGTTGGTGGCCGGCGGAACCGCCCTATTCGCCATTGGATCGAGCACAATTGGGTTCGGCGAAGAGTATTTCCCCTTCGTGCCCGTCCTCATCACCCTTTCCCTCGCCCTCGGATACGACAGGATAACGGCTGTTGGGATAATCATGGTCGGGTACGGCGTCGGGTACGGCGCCGCCATCATCAACCCCTTCACCGTCATTCTCGCCCAGGATGTCGCGGGGCTCCAACCCGCGTCGGGACTCTGGTACCGTCTGATTCTAATGGTCGTCTTCCTACCAATCGGGATTCACCACGTGTGGTCGTATTCCAGAAAGGTGGGACAGGATGCGTCGGCGAGCCTGCTGGCCGACGTAAGCGCGCCCGAACCGGCGTTGACCTCCGGTGGCGGAGCAGACCACCCTCCGATGACGACCCAGCACAAGCTGATCCTGAGCGCCGTTGGTCTCTCACTGGTTCTCCTCGTCTACGGGCTGAGCCAATGGAACTGGTACCTGGTCGAGATGGAGGCTGTCTTCCTCGGTCTCATGGTGGTAATTGCCATCATCGCTCGTCTGAGCCCAGATCGTACGGCGGTGGAGTTCGGCGCGGGCGCGGCGGCACTCACGAGCGTTGCTCTGATGATCGGCGTGGCCCGGGGCATCCAGGTCGTGTTGCACGAGGGCGGCATCGTGGACACGCTAGTCCACGGCCTCAGTGTTCCCCTGCAGGGGCTCCCGGCGGCTCTCTCCGCCGTTGGGATGTTCTTCGCTCAGAGCCTCGCAAACTTCTTCATACCGTCGGGAAGCGGTCAGGCTTATGTCACTATGCCAATCATGGCGCCTCTCGGCGACCTCGTGGGTGTGAGCCGGCAGGTGTCGGTGTTGGCCTTCCAGTTCGGCGACGGGTTCAGCAACATTCTGGTTCCCACACAAGCGGTCATAGTGGGAGCACTCGCCATGGCGGGTATCCCTTACGACCGGTGGGTGCGCTTCATCATGCCCTTCATGGTGAAGATCTGGGTCGTGGGCTCGATCGCGCTGGCCGCTGCCGTGTGGATCGGATACTCCTGAGAAAGTCTCCTCGATCAGATGCCCGATCTCGAACTTGTTCGAGGGGGTTGAGCAGGGAGAGCTGGCACGAAACGTCTGTAATCTTCGAACGCGAACCACATCGTAATCAGGGTTGCCAATACAGCTATCACAAGGAATAGCTGAATCATGCTCTGCCAACCCCAATTCATGACCATTCTACCGCCCGCAAACAGGTATAGCATCGAAGCGGAGTAGGCAGCAACATCTACTAGCCCTACTAGGAGAGCGCAGTGTCTTCCGCCAAATTCATTGGAAAAGATGCTCGCCGGCAGATAGTACACGGGAGCAAGTGTGAATCCGTAGAAGAACAGGATGCCAATCGCGAGCGGAAATTTGAAAGAATCCGAGATCATTGGCAGTCCTTTCAAACACCACAGTGCAACCACGCAAACGCACGTTGCTCCCAACAACCCACCCAAGAGACCGACTCTTCCCTTTCGTGAGACGCTGTCGTATACAAACCCTCCCACAATCAAGGCGAGCAAACATCCGATTGGAAACGCAGATGCCCAAGAGCCGGCTCGAGCAGATGAAACTCCTTCAAAAGATGTGAGGTAGAGCGGCAGGAAGAGGATAAAGTCCATCAAAATGGTCGTGCACATGAGGCTCGAGCATATCAGCCAGAAACGTCC